>CANGEE010000043.1 GCA_947452635.1 Comamonadaceae bacterium
ACACCGGCGGCTGTGAAGACGGCGATTTTTGATCAAATGACGCCTGAGCACATCCAGTTCATGCTCTCCAAAATTCCGATGGCGCGCTTTGGCGAGCCCGAAGAAGTCGCTGCCATGGTGACTTGGTTGTGCACCGAAGAATGTTCCTTCTCCACCGGCGCGGTCTTTGACCTGTCCGGCGGTCGTTCCACCTATTGATTTTTTACACAGAGAGGTTTTATGAAACTCGTTCGATATGGCCAAGTTGGCAAAGAAAAACCCGGTTTGATCGATGCCGATGGCCGTCTGCGTGACCTGAGCGGCGTGATCAAAGACGTCACGCCCGATCAACTCTCGGACAAGGCGCTGGCTAAACTGGCCAAAATCAAAACCGACAAACTGCCTTTGGTGCGCGGCAAGCCGCGCATGGGCAGCCCAGTGGCACACACCGGTAAATTCATCGCCATCGGCCTGAACTACGCTGACCACGCGGCCGAGTCGGGCATGCCGATCCCGAAAGAGCCGATCGTCTTCATGAAGACCACCAGCTGCATCCAGGGCCCGAATGACGATGTGATGCTGCCCAAAGGCTCCAAGAAAACCGATTGGGAAGTGGAACTCGGCGTGGTCATTGGCACCCGCGCGCGTTATGTGTCGCAAAAGGACGCACTCGGCTATGTGGCCGGCTACTGCACCATCAACGACGTGAGCGAACGCGAATACCAACTCGAGCGCGGCGGCACGTGGGACAAGGGCAAGGGCTGCGACACTTTCGGCCCCATCGGCCCTTGGTTGGTGACGCGCGACGAAGTGCCCAATCCGCAAGCCCTGTCCATGTGGCTGGACTTGAATGGCGAGCGCATGCAATCTGGCAGCACCAAGACCATGATTTTTGGCGTGGCCAAATTGGTCAGCTATGTGAGCCAGTTCATGACCTTAGAGCCCGGTGACATCATCACCACCGGCACGCCGCCCGGTGTGGGCATGGGCATCAAGAAAAATGGTCAACCCGCTCCCGTGTATTTGAAAAAGGGCGATGTCATGACCTTGGGCATCGAAGGCCTGGGGGCGCAAACTCAAAAGGTAATTCCTTTCAAACTGTTGCCTTGATGCGGTTTTGAGCGTTTAAGACAGTCACCTTGAAACCGGCGTGCGCGTAAGGCGCACGCCGGTTTTTTCCTTTGAGATGGCCTTCCCTTCACCTAGCGCAAACCCTGATTCAGCCCGGCCCCCCAATCGCTGGATTTTCGTGCAGAATAGAACGATCGTTCTTTTTTGAAAACCATGGCCACAGCAACCCATCCTGTATCGATCGCTCCGCTTCGCGCCGAAGGGGCCGGGCGCGTCTTGCACAAAGGCCGACAAACCAAGGCGGCGATCGTCGAGGCGGCGCTGGGCTTGGCGGCGCAAATTGGCTTAGAGGGGTTGTCGATTGGTGCCTTGGCCGAAGTCACCGGCATGAGCAAGTCGGGCGTGTTCGCCCATTTTGGCTCGCGTGAAGAATTGCAAATTTCGGTCATCCGTGAATACCACGACCGCTTTGAGAACGAGGTGTTTTACCCCGCGTTGCAGCAAGAGCGGGGCTTGCCGCGTCTGACCGCTTTGTTCGACAACTGGATGCAACGCACCTCGACCGAGATTGATTCGGGTTGCATTTACATCAGTGGGGCGGTGGAATTTGATGATCGGCCCGGCCCGGTGCGCGATGCCTTGGCCAGCACCGTCAACACCTGGCAATCGGCTTTGCGCCGTGCGATTGAAATCGCACAAAGTCTGCAACAGTTGGATACGCAAGCCGATCCGCAGCAAATCGCCTTTGAAATTCATGGCCTGATTTTGGCGCTCCATTACGAAGCGCGCTTTTTACGTAACCCCGGTGCAACTGAACGTGCACGCAAGGGCTTTGCGCAAATTTGCGCGCGCTACATGCCCACGGCGGCGCGCTGAGTTCCCCTTTTTTCTCGAATTTTCAATTTTTTCGGAGCCCCCATGCCTGTTTACAACCCCCCCCTGCGCGATATGCAATTTGTGCTGCACGAGTTGCTGCATTTGGAGCAAGAGCTCAAAAGCTTGCCCCTGCACGCTGAGACCGACGCCGACACCGTCAATGCGGTGCTGGAAGAAGGTGGCAAGTTCGCCGCCGAAGTGGTGTTTCCGCTGAACATTTCGGGCGACACCGAAGGCTGCACCTTGGACCGCACCAGCCACGAAGTCACGCCGCCCACCGGCTTCAAAGACGCTTACCAACAGTACGTGGCGGGCGGCTGGCCTTCGCTCAGTGGCGATGTGCAGTACGGCGGGCAAGGTTTGCCACAGGTGGTGAACCAATGTTTTTTTGAAATGCTCAACTCGGCCAACCAGGCCTGGACCATGTACCCCGGCCTGTCGCACGGGGCCTATGCCTGCTTGCACGCGCACGGCACCGAAGCGCAAAAGGCGTTGTATTTGCCCAAACTGTCCAGCGGTGAATGGACCGGCACCATGTGCTTGACCGAGCCCCATTGCGGCACCGACCTGGGCCTGCTGCGCACCAAGGCCGAGCCCCAAGCCGACGGCACTTACCAATTGACCGGCGCCAAAATTTTCATCAGCGCGGGTGAACATGATTTAACCCCCAACATCGTGCACCTGGTGCTGGCCCGCTTGCCCGATGCGCCCGCCGGCAACAAAGGCATCAGCTTGTTCCTGGTGCCTAAATTCAAGGTGAACGCCGATGCCACTTTGGGTGCGCGCAATGGCATTTACTGCGGTGGCTTGGAGCACAAAATGGGCATCCATGGCAACGCCACGTGCCAAATGGTGCTCGACGGTGCCCACGGCGTGATGGTGGGCCAGCCCAACAAGGGCTTGGCGGCGATGTTTGTGATGATGAACGGCGCCCGTTTGGGCGTGGGCAACCAGTCGCTCGGCTTGACCGAGGTGGCTTACCAAAACGCCCTGGCGTACGCCAAAGACCGGCTGCAAATGCGCTCGCTCAGCGGCGTCAAAGCACCCGGCCAAGCGGCTGACCCGATCATCGTGCACCCCGATGTGCGCCGCATGCTGATGACGGCCAAAGCCTATGCCGAGGGCGGCCGCGCCCTGGCCTGCTACTGCGCTTTGCTGCTGGACAAAGAACTGCACCACCCTGACGAGGCCGTGCGCACCGACAGCGCCGAGGTCTTGGCCTTGCTCACACCCATCGTCAAAGCCTTTTTGACCGACAACGGCTTCAGCGCCACGACCCAATGCCAGCAGGTCTTTGGTGGCCACGGTTACATCAAAGAATGGGGCATGGAGCAGCATGTGCGCGATGCCCGCATCAACATGATTTACGAAGGCACCAACGGTATCCAGTCGCTCGATTTGCTGGGCCGCAAGGTGCTGGGCAACCAAGGCGCTTCACTGAAAAAATTTGGCAAGCAGATTGAAGCCTTGGTGAAGGCGGAGATGGGCAACGAGGCCATGGCCGAGTTCATTCAACCCTTGGCCGATATTGGCCAAAAAGTCACCCAACTGACCACCGAGCTGGGCATGAAAGCCATGGGCAATGCCGACGAAGTGGGTGCCGCTTCGGTCGACTATTTGCGCGTGGCCGGGCACATGGTGTTCTCTTATTTTTGGGCGCGCATGGCGCAGGTGGCCTTGGCCGAAATCGCCAAAGCTGAAGCCGCCGCTCAGCGCCCTGATCCTTTTTACCAAGCCAAATTGCAAACCGCGCGCTTTTACTTTGCCCGCTTGTTGCCCGAGACTACGGGCCTGATCCGCAGTGCCCGTTCCGGCAGTGCGGTACTGATGGACACCGATGCGGCTTTGGCTTGAATACCTTGGCTGTGCATCTCACAAAGGAATGGCAATGAAAAAATGGATCTTCATGGCTTGGATGGCCTTGCTGGGCGGCCAAGCTGCTGCGCAGATGACGCCGATCGGTACCTGGCACACGATGGACGACGCAACCCAAAAACCCAAAGGCGAGGTGCGCATCAGCCTGAACGCGGCGGGTGCCCTGTCGGGCGTGGTGGAAAAATCATTGCTGCCCGTCAGCGACGAAGACCCCTTGTGCAACCTGTGCACCGATGACCGCAAAGGCAAACCCAAGATCGGCATGGAGATTATCCGCGGTGGCAAAAAGGTCGAAGGCAAAGACGTGTGGGAGGACGGCAAAATCCTGGATCCCAGCAACGGCAAAAATTACAGCCTGCGGTTGACGCCCATTGAAGGTGGCAAAAAAATGGAGGTGCGCGGCTACATTGGCGCGCCTATTTTGGGGCGCACCCAAATCTGGATGCGCGTCAACTGAGCGCGACGTGCGCATTGAAGCACCCAAGGAAAAACCATGTCTGACATCCTGACCCACCTGGACGCGGGGGTGATGACCATCACCTTCAACCGTCTTGACAAAAAGAACGCCATCACCGCCGCCATGTACGGTGTGATGGCCGACGCCGTTGAGCAAGCCCGCAGCGATACAGCGGTGCGCGTGGTGGTGATCCAAGGCCATGAATCGATCTTCAGTGCCGGCAATGACATTGCGGACTTTCTCAACAACCCGCCGACCACAACAGAGGCCCATGTGTTTCGCTTTTTGCGCAGCATGGCGGCGCTGGAAAAACCGCTGATCGCGGCTGTGGCCGGGCCTGCGGTGGGCATTGGCACCACGCTGCTGTTCCATTGCGACTTGGTGTACGCCGGCGACAACGCCGCCTTCTCCATGCCATTTGTCAACTTGGGCCTGTGTCCCGAAGCGGCTTCCAGCCTGCTGGCCCCGCGCTTGTTCGGTTACCACCGCGCCGCCGAAGCCCTGCTGCTGGGCGAGCCGTTTTACGCCGAGGCCGCGCAAGAAGTGGGCTTGGTCAACCGCGTGGTGCCGCCGACCGAAGTCAACGCCATGGCACAAACCCAGGCGCGCAAACTGGCGGCCAAGCCGCTGGCGTCTTTGATCGAAACCAAGCGCCTGATGAAAAGCGGTCAAGCCGCGCAGGTGCTGGCACAAATGGACCTGGAAGCGGCCAGCTTTGGCCACATGCTGAACGAGCCCGCCGCCAAAGAAGCCTTTGGCGCCTTTGTGCAAAAGCGCAAGCCTGATTTTTCCAAGCTGTAAACTCAAACAGGACTGGCTGCCGCGTGGCGATCAGTTTGTTTGCACGAAAGAGTTTCCTGGCATGCCCCATAGCACCTCGACCCCCGTCATTTTGGAGCCCGAGTACTTGGAAGGGTTTCGCCAGATTTACGAAGAAAAAATCGTCTTCAACCAGACCTTGGGTTTGAAGTTGACCAGCGTCACGCCAGACGGCGTGACCGCCCGCATCACCATGAAGCCCGAGCTGGTCGGGCACTTTGCGTACAACCGCATCCATGGCGGCGTCATCAGCGCGGTACTTGACGCCATTGGCAGTGCGGCCGTGATGGCGGCCCTGGCCGCCAAACACATGGACGAGACCCCCGCTAAGCGCTTGGAGCGTTTTGCCAAATTGGGCACCATCGACTTGCGCATCGACTATTTGCGCCCCGGCATCGGCGACCATTTCGACATCCACGCCCAATGCCTGCGCGTGGGCTCACGCGTGGGCTCGGCGCGCATGGAGTTCATGGGCCCGGATGGAACCTTGATGTCGACGGGGGCGGCGGCGTATATCGTGTCCTAGGGTCGCCCTTAACCCGTTTGTCAGGGGTCAGCTTTTCTCAATCGGCCTGGGTTTGCCTTTGTCGTCAATCGCCACATAGGTCAGGCTGGCCTCGGTCACTTTGAAGTACTCGCCTTGGGAGCGGAAGCGTTCGGCAAAGACTTCAACTTTGACGGTGATCGAAGTGCGGCCGATGCGTTCCACCTGCGCGAAAAACGACAAAATGTCGCCCACCCGGACCGGTTGTTTGAAGATGAACTGGTTCACCGCCACGGTGGCCATGCGCCCGCGCACATGCCGTGCTGGCAAGACCGAACCGGCCAAGTCCACCTGGGCCATGACCCAGCCGCCAAAAATATCGCCGTTGGCGTTGCAATCGGCAGGCATTGGGATGACCTTGAGCACCAAGGCCTGGTCGGTGGGCAAAGGTACCGGGTTGATACGGTCGTGTTCGGACATGATCGGCTCACCTTTCTGAATCAGGCCACAATAAGCGCTTACTGAATACAGATTGTCCACCATGCGCCACCACGGCCATTCCGCACCTTCGGCGCCTGCTGATACCGCTTCGTCATCGACTGAGCCTGAACGCTCCGACAGCACGACCTTGAAACGCTTGTTGCCCTATTTGTGGACCTACAAATGGCGCGTCGTCTTCGCTTTGGGCTTCATGGTGGGCGCTAAATTGGCCAACGTCAGCGTGCCGCTGTTGCTGAAGAATTTGATCGACACCATGACCTTGAAGCCTGGAGATCCAGTGACGGTCTTGGTGGTGCCGGTGGCTTTGCTCTTGGCTTATGGCGCTTTGCGTTTGACCACCTCGGCTTTCACTGAATTGCGTGAGCTGGTGTTTGCCAAAGCCACACAAGGTGCGGCGCGCAGCATTGCCTTGCAAACGTTTGAGCATTTGCATGCGCTGAGCCTGCGCTTTCATTTGGCGCGCCAGACCGGCGGCATGACGCGCGACATCGAGCGCGGCGTGCGTGGCATCGAGTCGCTGATTTCATATTCGCTCTACAGCATCGTGCCCACTTTGATTGAGGTGGCTTTGGTGCTGACCATTTTGGCGGTGCGCTTTGATGCGTGGTACGCGTGGATCACTTTGTCAGCCTTGACGCTGTACATCTTTTTCACGGTGCGCGTGACCGAGTGGCGCACCCAGTACCGCCGGCAGGCCAACGAGTTCGACTCGGCGGCGCACACCAAGGCCATCGACTCCCTGCTCAATTACGAGACGGTCAAGTATTTTGGCAACGAAGCTTTTGAGGCCAGCCGCTACGACGAGAGTCTGGAGCGCTTGCGCCGCGCCCGCCTGAAGGCGCAAACCTCGCTGTCGCTGCTCAATACCGGCCAGCAATTGATCATTGCCATCGCGCTGGTGGCCATGCTGTGGCGCGCCACCCAAGGCGTGGTCGATGGCCGCATGACCTTGGGCGACTTGGTGATGATCAACGCCTTCATGATCCAGTTGTACATCCCTTTGAATTTTTTGGGCGTGTTGTACCGCGAGATCAAACAAAGCCTGACCGATTTGAACAAGATGTTTGTCTTGATGGACCGCGAACGCGAAGTGGCCGATGTGCCCGGCGCGCAGCCCTTGGTGCTGCAGGATGCGCCGGCCTTGCGCTTTGAATCGGTGTCTTTCGCCTACGAGCCGGACCGGCCGATTTTGCGCGACATCAGCTTTGAAATCCCGGCCGGCAAAACCGTGGCGGTGGTGGGGCCCTCGGGTTCGGGCAAGTCGACCTTGGCGCGTTTGATGTTCCGTTTTTACGATGTGCAGCAGGGCCGCATCACCCTGGCAGGTCAAGACATTCGGCAAGTGACGCAGGCCAGCGTGCGCCAGGCCATAGGCATCGTGCCGCAAGACACGGTGCTGTTCAACGACACCGTGGCCTACAACATCGGCTATGGCCGCACCGGCTCGACCCAAGCCGAGATCGAGGCCGCAGCGCAGGCAGCGCGCATCCACGACTTCATCGTCTCCACGCCGCAAGGCTATGCCACCTCGGTGGGTGAGCGCGGGCTCAAACTCTCGGGCGGCGAAAAGCAACGCGTGGCGATTGCCCGTACCCTGCTGAAAAACCCACCGGTGCTGGTGTTTGACGAAGCCACCTCGGCTTTGGATTCCGCCAACGAACGCGCCATCCAAGCCGAGCTGGCCAGCGCGGCGCAGAACAAAACCACCTTGGTGATTGCGCACCGCCTCTCCACCGTGGTCGACGCGCACGAGATTTTGGTGATGGACGCGGGGCAAATTGTGGAGCGCGGCACCCACGCCCAATTGCTGATGGTGCAGGGGCGTTATGCGCAGATGTGGTCCTTGCAGCAAAGTGCTGAGCCCGCCGCAGAGACCGACCCGGCCTTGCTCCATACCGAGCCTCTCCCCGCATAATGACACCATGGAAACCAAATGGCTCGAAGACTTTGTGAGCTTGGCTGAGACCCGCAGTTTCAGCCGCTCCGCCTTGCTGCGGCATGTCACCCAACCGGCGTTTTCCAGACGCATCCAGTCCTTGGAGGCTTGGGCGGGTGCCGATCTGGTAGACCGCAGCTCCTACCCTACCTCGCTCACGCCCGCGGGCGAGACCTTGTATGGTCAGGCCTTGGAAATCCTGCAGGCTTTGCAAAGCACGCGTGCCATGTTGCGCGGCCATGCCTCGGCCGGGCAGGACGTGATCGAGTTCGCGGTGCCGCACACGCTGGCGTTCACATTTTTCCCGGCTTGGGTCAGTGGATTGCGCGATGCTTTTGGCCCCATCAAAAGCCGCTTGATTGCCCTGAACGTGCACGACGCGGCCATGCGCTTGGTGGAAGGCGGCTGCGATGTGTTGATTTCTTACCACCATGCGTCGGAGCCCTTGCAGCTGGACGCCGACCACTACGACATGGTCACGCTGGGCCAAGAGGTCTTGGCGCCCTATGTCAAAGTGGGCGAGGACGGTCAAGCCCTGTGGGCCTTACCCGGCACGGCGCAACAACCCTTGCCCTATTTGGGTTATGCACCGGGCGCGTATTTGGGCCGAGTCACCGACCTGATTTTGAAACAGGCGGGCACGGCCATCCACCTGGACCGTGTCTATGAAACCGACATGGCCGAGGGCCTGAAGGTGATGGCGCTGGAAGGCCACGGCATTGCCTTTTTGCCCTTCAGCGCTGTGCAAAAAGAAGTGTCTGCTGGCAAGTTGAGGCCCATTGTTTGGCCTGACGCGAGCGCACTGCAGATCACGATGGAGGTGCGCGCCTACCGCGCCAAGCCCATTGCCAAGCAGCTGCCTAAACAAAGCGTCCAAGCCCTGTGGCATTTTTTGAGTCAGACCCGCGCATCCGATCAAGCCCTGGCGCTTGTCACAGACGCATCAAGGATAGAGTCCACGCAACTGCCGCGCTTGCAGAATGCGGGTGCAGGCCACAATGAAGGTGGCCGTGCGTAAACTGACTTGGTGCGTTTGAGCGGTTTGCCAGATGTGCGCGAAAGCTTCGCGCATGATCTTCACCAGACGTGCATTGATCTCTTCTTCGCTCCAGAAAAAGCTGGAAAAGTCTTGCACCCATTCAAAGTAGCTGACGGTGACCCCGCCCGCGTTGGCCATCACGTCTGGGATGACCAGAATTTGTCGCTCGGCCAAGATGTCATCGGCTTGCGGCGTTGTCGGGCCATTGGCACCTTCGATGACCATGCGGGCGCGAATTTTCGGGGCGTTTGCTTCGGTGATTTGTTGCTCCAGCGCGGCTGGAATCAAAATGTCGCAATCGACTTCCCAAAATTGCGCTGGCTTTATGCTTTCCCCGCTGGCAAAACCGGCAATAGCGCCCGTGGACTTCACGTGCGCTTGCAATTGCGCCACATTCAATCCAGCCGGGTTGTAGAGTGTGTCTGAGTGGTCTTGTACCGCCACCAGCTTGGCGCCCGCTTCAACAAACAACTGTGCAGCGATGGCGCCGACATTGCCAAAGCCCTGGACCGCCAATCGGGCCTGCGCGATGTCCAGGCCCAAGTGGTTCGCCGCTGCCTCGCCCACAGTGAAGACGCCTCGGCCCGTCGCTTCGCGCCGTCCCAGTGAGCCGCCTAAAGCCAAAGGTTTCCCAGTGACCACGCCCGTGGCGGTACTGCCTTCGTTCATGGAGTAGGTGTCCATCATCCACGCCATGACGCGCTCGTCGGTGTTGACATCGGGCGCAGGAATGTCTTTGGTGGGGCCAATGATGACGCCAATTTCACTGGTGTAACGGCGCGTGATGCGCTCTAATTCGCCGACAGACAGTTGGCGTGGGTCTACGCGAATGCCACCTTTGGCACCGCCAAAAGGCAGATTCACAGCGGCATTCTTGACCGACATCCACGCTGAAAGCGCCATCACTTCAGACAAGGTGACATCCTGATGGAAGCGCACCCCCCCTTTGCCTGGTCCGCGAGAGGTGTTGTGTTGCACGCGGTAGCCCTCAAAATGGGCCATGGTCCCATTGTCCATTTGAATCGGCACATCCACGATCAAGAGTCGTTTGGGGCGCTTCAGGGTTTCTAACCAGCGGGACAAACTGCCCAGGTACGGCGCGACACGGTCAACTTGTTGTAAATAGATGCCCCACGGACCCAGTTCATCCGGGTTCAAGTAGGATGGGAGCGAGTGCGGGGCGTGGCTGACTGAAGTCATGTGGTTTTCCTTTGCGGTGATTGAAACAACTGGTGTGCGCCAGCTTAGGGAGGGGCCGCCTTGGAGTCCAAGGCCAAGTTCGCGTCAACTTATGCAGGGCTTGCATACCACCTCTAATCACTTCATCAGCCCTGCGCGGGAGCACTTTGGAGGGAGGGTCTAATGAAAATCTCGCATAACAGTGCGACCAATTGGCATAAAGTCGAGGGATAACCCGTATCATTTCCCTGGCCTCATTTCGTTTCTAATCCATGGGTGGCTTCGGCTGTCTTTTCAATAACATCGCATTTGGCGATATCAGGAGTTTGGTATGAAGAAAATCGGTTTGGCTTTGGCCATTGCAATGATGGGCGCTGTGACGGCACAGGCTGACACTTTGGACAAAGTCAAAGCGTCGGGCACGGTCACCATGGGTGTGCGTGACTCCTCCGGTGCCTTGTCTTTCACACTGGGTGAAGGCAAGTACGCCGGTTTCCATGTGGAAGTTTGCCATCGCATATTGGCCAACCTGGAAAAGGCGGCAGGCAAAAAACTGGAAGTGAAATACCTGTCGGTCACTTCACAAAACCGCATCCCCTTGACGCAAAACGGCACCGTGGACATCGAGTGCGGCTCCACCACCAACAATGCCGCCCGACAAAAAGACGTGGCCTTCGCTTCGACCGCATATGTCGAAGAAGTGCGCATCGCCGTGAAAGCCAATTCCGGCATCACCTCGATCGCCCAGTTGAACGGTCGCAATGTGGCCACCACCACCGGCACGACTTCAGTGCAGTTGCTGCGCAAGCATGAGCGCGCCAACGGCGTCGACTTCAAAGAGGTTTATGGCAAAGACCATGCGGACAGCTTCTTGCTGCTCGAGTCGGGCCGCGCCGATGCCTTTGTGATGGACGGTCAGATCTTGGCCGGCAACATCGCCACCGCCAAGAGCCCGGCAGACTTCAAAATCGTGGGTGAAGTGTTGAGCGTTGAGCCTATCGCCATCATGATGCGCAAGGACGACCCTTTGCTCAAGCGTTTGGCCGACGACACCATTCATGACCTGGTCAAGTCCGGCGAGATGGCCAAAATTTATGACAAGTGGTTTGTGCAACCCATCCCACCCAAAAACACCCGTGTGGGTTTGCCCGCCAGCGATGCGACCAAAGCCGCCTGGGCCAATCTGAACGACAAGCCGGCTGAAGATTACGCCAAAAAGTAACCCAGCAACGCGCTGAATAAACCCCGCCGGGGCATGCTTGGGCGGGGTTTTTCTTTGGATGCCGAAAGGCAATGCCATTGGCAGGGAGAACAAGATAATGAATTTGGACTGGCAGGTATTTTTAAGCGATGACGGCAGCGGCCGCACCTACCTCGACTGGATGCTTGAGGCCTGGCGCTGGACGCTGGCGGTGGCCGGTACGTCTTGGGTGGTGGCCGTCAGCGTGGGCGTGCTGATGGGCACGCTGCGTACCTTGCCCAACAGCCCGTGGCTGGTGCGTTTGGCCAATGTGTGGGTGGAACTGTTTCGTAACATTCCCATTTTGGTGCAAATCTTTTTGTGGTACTTCGTGGTGCCCAAAATGTTTCCGGCCTTTCAGCAGGTGCCTGGGTTTGTCTTGGTGGTCTTTGCCCTGGGCTTTTTCACTTCAGCGCGGATTGCCGAGCAGGTCAGGGCGGGCATTCAGGCCTTGCCCAAAGGCCAGCGCTACGCCGGCATGGCCATGGGCTTCACCACTGCGCAGACCTACCGTTATGTGCTGCTGCCGATGGCGTTTCGCATCATCTTGCCGCCGCTGACCAGCGAGTCGATGAATTTGCTGAAGAATTCTTCGGTGGCGTTTGCGGTGTCGATTGCCGAGCTGACCATGTTCGCCATGCAGGCGCAAGAAGAAACCTCGCGCGGCGTGGAGGTGTATTTGGCGGTCACCGCCCTGTACGCGCTGTCGGCGTTTGCGGTCAATCGCGTGTTTGCGCTGATTGAAAAGAAAGTGCGAATTCCCGGTTTTGTGGTGGCTGGCGCAACCGGCGGGGGACACTGAGATGTGGGGCCTAGACCTTTCCTTTTTGGACCTGGAGATGCTGCGCAAGTTTGTCTTGCAAGGCTTTATTTTCAGTGTGCAGCTGACGGTGGTGGCCACGGTGGGCGGCATCGTGTTTGGCACCTTGCTGGCGCTGATGCGCCTGTCGGGCCAAAAAATACTCATGTGGCCGGCAGCGGCGTATGTCAACCTCATGCGCTCCATTCCGCTGGTGATGGTGATCTTGTGGTTTTATTTGCTGATGCCGTTTTTGATCGGCAGGCCGATTGGTGCGGAGTTGTCGGCGGTGATCACCTTCATCGTGTTTGAGGCCGCTTACTTCAGCGAGATCATGCGCGCCGGCATCCAGTCCATCCCACGCGGCCAGGTGTTTGCCGGGCAAGCCCTGGGCATGAGCTATGGGCAAAACATGCGCCTGGTGGTGTTGCCGCAAGCCTTTCGCAATATGCTGCCGGTGCTGTTCACCCAGACCATCATCTTGTTCCAAGACACTTCCTTGGTCTACGCCATTGGTGCCTACGATTTGCTCAAAGGCTTTACCAATGCCGGCAAGCTGTATGGCCGTCCTGAAGAGGCTTATTTGCTGGCCGCTGTGGTGTATTTTGTGATTTGCTATGGCCTGTCTGTGGGGGTCAAACGCTTGCAAGCCAAGATCGCCATCGTGCGCTGAGCCCTACCGGTAGACGTTTCAGATTCGGAGAGAAAAATGATTGAAATCAACAATGTGTCCAAGTGGTACGGCCCGGTGCAGGTACTCAACAACTGCTCGGTGAACATAAGCAAAGGCGATGTGGTGGTGGTCTGCGGCCCCTCGGGCTCGGGCAAGTCCACCTTGATCAAAACCGTCAACGCGCTCGAACCCGTGCAGCAAGGCAGCATCTTGGTGGACGGTATCTCGGTCACCGACGCCAGCACCGACCTGCCCAAGCTGCGTGCCCGCGTAGGCATGGTGTTCCAAAGCTTTGAGTTGTTTCCGCATTTGTCGGTGACCGAGAACCTGACCATTGCCCAGGTCAAGGTGCTGGGCCGCTCGGAGGCCGAAGCGCAAGAGCGTGGCCTCAAGATGCTTGAGCGCGTGGGTCTGTCGGCGCACAAAGACAAGTTCCCCGGTCAGCTCTCGGGTGGTCAGCAGCAGCGTGTGGCGATTGCCCGCGCCTTGTCGATGGACCCGATCGTGATGCTGTTTGACGAACCCACCTCGGCGCTCGACCCCGAAATGGTGGGCGAGGTGCTGGACGTGATGGTGCAACTGGCCAACGAAGGCATGACCATGATGGTGGTGACGCACGAGATGGGCTTTGCGCGCAAAGTGGCCAACCGCGTGATCTTCATCGACGTGGGCGGGCGCATATTGGAAGACTGCTCGAAAGACGAGTTCTTCAACCACCCGGAAAACCGTCAGCCCCGCACCAAAGACTTTTTGAACAAAATCTTGCAACACTGAAACTGCACCCCATCTGAACGCGCCAAAGGAACTGCCCATGCTCTCTTTTTCAAAACCCTTCGTTTCCGTCTTGCTGTGCGCTGCGGCCGTCATGGCCAGCCCGCAAGCCATGGCGGGCAAAACCCTGGACCAGATCAAACAGCGCGGCCAAGTGGTGTGCGGCGTCAACACCGGTTTGGCCGGGTTTTCGGCGGCCGACTCCAATGGCAATTGGAGCGGTTTGGATGTGGACATTTGCAAAGCCGTGGCGGCGGCGGTCTTGTCCGACCCGAGCAAAGTGAAGTACATGCCCTTGAACGCGCAGCAGCGCTTCACGGCGCTGCAATCGGGCGAGGTGGATGTGCTCTCGCGCAACACCACCTTCACGCTCACCCGAGACGCTTCGCTGGGTCTGCACCAAACCGCCGTGACCTACTATGACGGTCAAGGCTTTATGGTGCCGGTGAAGAGCAAAATCAAAAGTGCCATGCAGTTGAAGAACCAAACCGTCTGCGTGCAGTCGGGCACCACGACCGAAAAGAACCTGACCGATTTCTCCAAAGCGAACAAACTCAACATCAAGCCGGTGGTGTTTGAAAAACTGGAAGCCGCCAATGGCGCTTATTTTGCCGGCCGCTGTGTGGCCTACACCACCGACGCCTCGGGCCTGGCCTCGATTCGCAACAAAGAAGCCAAGAACCCTGCCGAACATGTGATTTTGGCCGATTTGATTTCCAAAGAACCCTTGGGCCCCATGGTGCGCCGGGGGGACGACGAATGGTTGGCCATCGTCAAATGGGTGGTCTACGGCTTGATCGAAGCCGAGGAGTACGGCGTGACCCAAGCCAATCTGGACAACCTGAAAACCAGCAGCGAAGACCCGGTGGTCGGCCGCTTGCTGGGCTCCAAAGAAGACACCGGCAAACACCTGGGTCTGGACAAAGAGTGGCTGGCGCGCGCCCTCAAAGCCACCGGCAATTACGGCGAAATTTTTGAGCGCAACGTCGGCCCCCAGTCGGCCCTGGCCCTGCCACGCGGCAGCAACAAACAGTGGAACAAGGGCGGCTTGATGTACGCCTTTCCTGTGCGCTGAGCCGCCAACACCCGCCCAGCCACGGACCTGCTGTGCAAGCCGCATCACCACCGCCAACACGGCAGCGACGATCAGGGCCCGGGTCGTGGTCTTGGCGCAGCCCGCGCTTTCGCGCTCGGGTTTACCAGGGTCTGGCGGTCGCGGTGATCCTGGCCTTGTTGGGCTTTTTGGTGCACAACACGCTGCTCAATATGCGGCTGCGTGGCATCCAAAGCGGGTTTGGTTTTTTGGCGGACCCGGCGGGCTTTGACATTGGCGAGGGGCTGTTCACTTTCGACTCCGCGCAAAGCTACGCCATGGCTTTGCTGGCTGGTGTTCTCAACACCCTGCGCGTGGCCCTGTTGGGCATCGTCTTCACCACCTTGATCGGCGGCTTGGTGGGCGTGGGGCGATTTTCACGCAACGCCTTGGTGCGCGGTCTGTGCCGCGCGCATGTGGAGTTTTTCCGCAACATTCCTGTGCTGCTGCAGTTGCTGATGTGGTATTTGATCTTCACCGAGGTGCTGCCCGATGCATTGACGCCTTGGCGCTGGGGCGCGGTGTTTTTGAGCAAAGGTGGTTTGAGCTATCCCAGCCCGTCCTGGGCGGGTGGGGCGCTGGTGTGGGATGTGCCTTTCTTGGGCGAGTTCGCGGTCGAGGGCGGGGCGGCGCTGACGCCCGAATTCATGGCCCTGCTGCTGGGCTTGACGCTGTACACCTCGGCCTTTGTCGCCGAAGTGGTGCGCGCCGGCATCGCCGCCGTGCCCCTGGGCCAAATCGAGGCTGCGCAAGCGCTGGGCTTGTCGCCGCGCTTGCACATGCGGCTGGTGACACTGCCGCAAGCGCTGCGTGTCATCATCCCGCCGCTGACCAACCAGTATTTGAACCTGACCAAAAATTCGTCCTTGGCGGTGGCGATTGGTTACCCGGACGTGGTGTCGATTGCCAACACGGCGATCAACCAAACCGGCCGTGCGGTGGAGTGCATCGCCCTGATCATGCTGGTGTACTTGAGCACGTCCTTGAGCACCTCGTTGTGCATGAACGCCTACAACGCCCGCACCGCTTTGCGCGTGCGTTGAGCCGCCATGACGCAAGCCACATTCACACCGATTGCGCCGCGTCCTGCACCGGTTGCGCCGTCGGGCTTGGGCCATTGGTTGCACGCCAACCTGTGGCAAGACCCCGGCACCCGCATCACCACGCTGGTGCTGGCCGCTTTGCTGTTGTGGGTCGGTGTGCCGCTGGCGGACTGGGCGCTGTGGCGTGCCCATTGGCAGGCCAATGCCGATCTGTGCCACGCCAGCCCTGCAGGCGCTTGCTGGGGCGTGATCCACGAAAAATTTCGCATCATCGTGTTCGGGCGCTACCCCTTTGAGGCGCAGTGGCGTCCCTTGCTGGCCACGGCTTTGTTGCTGGGCTTGCTGGTGGCCAGTGGCATGCGCCGCTTCTGGCGACCCGTTTTGGCACTGCTGTGGGCGCTGGTGCTGGCTGTGTTCACGCTGTTGATGGGGGGCGCTGAGTGGGGTCGTGCCTTGGGCTTGACTCCGGTGGAAACCGATCTGTGGGGCGGTCTGCCCTTGACCCTGTTGCTGTCGTCGGTGTCGATCGTGTTGGCATTCCCCATGGCCTTGCTGCTGGCGCTGGGGCGGCGTTCGCACTTGCCGGCCATTCGCAGCCTGTGCACCGTGTATGTGGAACTGGTGCGCGGTGTGCCTTTGATTTCGGTCTTGTTCATGGCCTCCTTTCTTTTTCCCTTGTTCATGCCCGAGGGCACGAAGATCGACAAACTGCTGCGTGTGCTGGCCGGCATCAGCCTGTTTGCGGCGGCCTACATGGCGGAGGTGATTCGCGGTGGCTTGCAAGCCATCCCGCAGGGGCAGCTGGAGGGGGCGGCCTCGCTGGGCTTGTCGTATTGGCAAACCCAGCGGCTGGTGGTGTTGCCACAAGCCCTGGCCATGGTGGTGCCCGGTTTGATGAACAACTTCATTGCGATTTTCAAAGACACCTCTTTGGTGACCATTGTGAGCTTGTACGAGCTGACCGGTGCCATGGGCTTGGCACTCAATTCAGACGCCGATTGGCGGCCCTACAAAATCGAAGCCTATGTCTTCATCGCCTTGATCTACTTTGTGTTTTGTTCGGCCATGTCGCGCTACAGCCAATGGGTGGAGCTGCAGGTGAACAAAGGCCGTCCACGCTGAAAGCACTGCATGACCGATCCCATCATTTCTTTTGAAAAAGTCAACAAATGGTTTGGCCAATTCCATGTGCTGCGCGACATCGATTTGCAGGTGACCCCGGGTGAGCGGATTGTGATTTGCGGGCCGTCGGGTTCCGGCAAATCCACCCTGATCCGCTGCATCAACCGCCTCGAAGAACATCAGCAGGGCCGCCTGCTGGTGCAGGGCGTGGAACTGGCCGATGACGTCAAGGCCATTGAAGCGGTGCGCCAAAACGTCGGCATGGTGTTTCAGCAATTCAATCTGTTCCCGCATTTGAGCGTGCTGGACAACCTGACGCTGTCGCCGATTTGGGTCGGCGGCCTGGCCAAAAAGGACGCTGAAGAACAGGCCATGCAGCAATTGGCGCGGGTCAAAATTGCCGAGCAAGCGCACAAATACCCTTTGCAATTGTCTGGCGGGCAGCAGCAGCGTGTGGCGATTGCGCGGGCGCTGTGCTTAAAACCCAAGATCATGTTGTTTGACGAACCCACCTCCGCGCTGGACCCGGAGATGATCAAGGAAGTACTCGACGTGATGGTCGAATTGGCCCAGCAAGGCATCACCATGCTGTGCGTCACCCACGAAATGGGCTTTGCCAAAGCCGCAGCCGACCGCGTGATCTTCATGGACGAAGGCCAGATCATCGAGCAGGCCCCGCCGCATCAATTTTTCGAGCAGCCGCAAACCGAGCGGGCGCGCGATTTCTTGTCGAAAATTCTCAGCCACTGAGAGGGCGCGAATATTTGGGAGAATAGGGGCATGACCGCCACCACATCTTCCACCGCCGCACTTTCTGCCGCTCAAACCCTGACCCTGACCCGCCCTGACGACTGGCATTTGCATGTGCGCGACGGCGACGCCTTGCGCACCGTGGTGCCGCACACCGCCGTTCAATTTGGCCGCGCCGTCATCATGCCCAACCTCAAGCCACCGGTCACCACCGCCGAGCAGGCTTTGGCTTACAAAGCCCGCATCTTGGCCGCCGTGCCCCAAGGCCTGGCTTTTGAGCCCTTGATGACGCTGTACCTGACCGACAATCTGGCACCTGCGGAGATGGCCCGTGCCAAAGCCGCTGGCGTCGTGGCGTGCAAGTTGTACCCGGCCGGTGCCACCACCAACAGCGATGCGGGCGTGACCGATTTGCGCAAAATCTACCCCGTGCTCGAAGCCATGCAGCGCGAAGGCCTGCTGCTGCTGGTGCACGGCGAGGTGACCTCGCCCGAGATTGATTTGTTTGACCGCGAAGCCGTGTTCATCGACACGCAGCTGATGCCGCTGCGGCGCGATTTCCCTGAACTGAAAATCGTCTTCGAGCACATCACCACGAAAGAGGCTGCGCAGTATGTGGCCGGTGGCGACCGCTTCATCGGTGCGACGCTGACGGCGCACCATTTGCTCTACAACCGCAATGCGATTTTCATTGGCGGCATCCGCCCACATTACTACTGCCTGCCCGTGCTCAAGCGCGAAACCCATCGCCAAGCCTTGGTGGCGGCGGCCACCAGCGGCAACCCGCGTTTCTTTTTGGGCACCGACAGCGCGCCGCATCCGGCGCACCTGAAAGAACACGCCAGTGGTTGCGCCGGCTGCTACACCGCGCATGCAGCCATCGAAATGTACGCCGAGGTGTTTGACCAAGCCGGGGCGCTGCAGCAACTCGAAGCCTTTGCCAGCTTCAACGGCGCTGATTTTTACGGCCTGCCGCGCAACAGCGGCACCATCACCCTGCACCGTGAATACTGGACGCCGCCCGAATCTTTTGCCTTTGGCCAAACCGAACTCAAACCGCTGCGCTCGGGTGAAGCCTTGCCGTGGCGTCTGGTCTGACGCCCGAGCGAGTGCCGGGGGTGG
>CANGEE010000044.1 GCA_947452635.1 Comamonadaceae bacterium
AGCGCCGCGTGGTGGGGCGCACCCTGGTTGCAAGCCCAAGGCCTGCAACCGATTTACGCCTTGCCCGTGGGCGTGATGCTGGGCGGTGCCTTGCAACTGGGCTTGCAAATTCCAGCACTGAAGCGTTTGGGGCTGCTGCCCTCGATTGGCCTGAGTCTGCGGAAAATACGTCATGCCATGGTCGATCCTGCCACACGCCAGATCGCCAAGCTCATGGGGCCGGCCTTGTTCGGGGTGGGCGTGGCGCAGATCTCGCTGCTCATCAACACCCAAATCGCCTCGCACTTGACCCCGGGCAGTGTGAGCTGGCTCACCTATGCCGACCGCTTGATGGAGTTTCCCACCGCCCTGCTGGGCGTGGCGCTGGGGGTGGTCTTGATGCCGCAGCTGGCCGCCGCGCGCGCCACGGGGGACACGGCGCGTTATTCGGCCATGCTCGACTGGGGTTTGCGTTTGGTGCTGCTGTTCACCCTGCCTTGTGCGGTGGCGCTGCTGTTGTTTTCGCAGCCGCTGGTGGCGGTGCTCTACCACTACGGCGCGTTCACCGATCGGGATGTACAGCAAACCACGCTGGCCTTGATGGGTTACGGCTGTGGTTTGCTGGGTTTGGTGGCCATCAAGGTGCTGGCCCCGGGCTTTTATGCCAACCAAGACATCAAAACCCCGGTGCGCATCGCGGTGGTGGTGCTGTGTTTGACGCAGTTGCTCAACCTGCTTTTGGTGCCGGTTTTTGCGCATGCGGGGCTGGCTTTGTCGATTGGCCTGGGGGCTATGGTCAATGCCGCTTGGTTGCTGTGGGGCTTGCGCCGACGCGGCAGCTACCAGCCCGCGCCGGGCTGGGGCAAGTTCTCCTGGCAAGTGGGTTGGGGCTGCGCCTTGCTGGCTGGCTTTTTGTTTTGGGCCAATCAGGCCTTGCCCTGGGTGGCTTTGCGCAGCCACAGTGGCTTGCGCATCGGCTACTTGGCCTTGGTCCTGCTGGGCTCGGCTTTGCTGTACCTGGGTGCGTTGTGGGCCAGCGGCCTGCAGTGGCGTCAGTTTCTCAAGCGTTAAGGCGCGGCTGTCATGCATTTCCAATTTCAAGCCATCACGCCTTTGGCCTATTTCGAGAGTCTGGTGCAAAGCGATGCCGACTTTCCGCTGCTGGAAGCGGCAGCCAGTTTGGCGCAAGACGAAGACGAAAGCCTCGATGTGCAGCAGGTGCTGGCCGATGTGGACCGCTTGCTGGCCCGCGTGCAGCAGCGCATTCCCGACGCGGCCGATGGCCTGACGCGGCTGGCTTTGTTGAACCAGTTTTTTTATACCGACTTGGGGTTTGGCAGCAACCTCAATAACTTTTATGCCCACGAAAACAGCTACCTGTCAGAGGTGTTGCGCACCCGCAAAGGCATTCCGATATCGCTCGCGGTGATTTGGCTAGAATTGGCGCGGGGTTTGGGTTTGACGGCGCAAGGCGTGTCGTTTCCAGGTCACTTTTTGGTCAAAGTCACCTTGGACGAGGGTTTGGTGGTGCTGGACCCGGTCAATGGGGAGTCACTGGGACTGGACACCTTGGACGAGCGCTTGGCCCCCTTTCGCCGTTTTGACGATGTGTTGGAAGAGGGCGACGCGCCGCTGGAGCTGCATTTGCAAGCCTGCCCACCGCGCGACCTGTTGGCACGCATGCTGCACAACCTGAAAGAAATTTTTCGCAGCCAAGACGACGATGCGCGTCTGCTGGCCGTCTTGGACCGCTTGGTGGTGTTGCTGCCTGAGGCTTGGCCAGAGAGGCGTGACCGGGGCTTGCTGCATGCGCAGATGGGGCGGCATGCCCAAGCCATCGACGATTTGGGACACTACTTGGCGCATGCCCCGATGGCTGCCGATGCCGACTATTTGTCCGACCGGCTGGCCGAGTTGAAGGCCTTGTAAAGCCTCAGGCCACCACCACCTGCTCGCCATCGCCTTGCGGCGCGATCGTGCCTATCGCATACACCTGCTCACCCGCAGCGCGCAGCGCAGCTGCACAAGCCTGGGCATCAGCCGCGTGCACCACCACCACCATGCCAATGCCGTTGTTGAAGGTGCGGTTCATTTCCACGTCGTCAATGCCCGCCGTGTTTTGCAACCAGGCAAAGAGTTCGGTCTGTGGCCAACTGCCTTTGACCAAATGCGCAGCCAAACCTTCGGGCAAGACGCGGGGAATGTTTTCCAGCAAACCGCCGCCGGTGATGTGCGCCAGGGCTTTGATGCCGGTCGGTGCTTCGGGCGAGGTGGGGAACGCGGCCAAAGCGGCCAGCACGTTTTTCACGTACAAGCGGGTCGGCGCCATCAGCGCTTGTTTGAACGGCTGGCCGTCCAAGGTGGCAGGGGCGTTGGCGCCGGCCCGCTCAATGCATTTGCGCACCAAGCTGAAACCATTCGAGTGCACACCGGCAGAGCCCAAACCCAGCACCACGTCACCGGCTTTGACGTTTTGGCCGGCCAAAATCTTGGATTTTTCCACCGCGCCGACGGCAAAACCGGCCAAGTCGTACTCACCGGCCGGGTACATGCCGGGCATTTCGGCGGTTTCGCCGCCAATCAGGGCGCAGCCCGACAGCTCGCAACCTTTGGCGATGCCGCCCACCACGGCGGCGGCGGTGTCGATGTCCAATTTGCCGCAGGCAAAGTAGTCCAAGAAAAACAGCGGTTCCGCGCCTTGCACCAGCACGTCGTTCACGCTCATGGCCACCAGATCAATGCCCACGGTGTCGTGCATGCCCCATTCAAAAGCCAGTTTGAGCTTGGTGCCCACGCCGTCGGTGCCACTCACCAACACCGGTTCTTTGTAGCGCTTGGGGACTTCAAACAGGGCCCCAAAGCCACCAATCCCGGCCAAAACACCCTCGCGCATGGTTTTCTTGGCCAACGGTTTGATGCGTTCAACCAGGGCGTCACCGGCAACAATGTCGACACCAGCGTCTTTGTAGGAGAGGGGAGTTTGCGTCATGAAGATGGCCCCAAAGGGCATTCAGAAAGTAAATCGGGGGCCCGCGCAGGCGGGCAGACTAAAATCAAGTGGTGATTTTAAGGGTTCACCCAGCCCTGCACCCCGTCGCCCCTGATCAAAGGAAGAAATGCCACTGCGCCCGTCCGCCACCCTCACCCCCCAACGCCTGGCCGCATGGTGCGCTGTGGGCTTGGCCCTGGTGGTGGTGTTTTGGCTGCTCGCGCCAGTGCTGGCGCCGTTTGTGGTGGCTGCGGTGCTGGCGTATGCACTGCAACCCCTGGTGCGGCGGTTGCAGGCCTTTTGTGGGCCGCGCGTGCCGGCCATGGTCTCGGTGGTGCTGGTGGAGTTGCTGGCCTTGATGGCTGTGCTGGGTTTGGCCTTGCTGTTGGTGCCAGTGTTGGTGCGCGAGTGGCCGCAGATTCAACAGCAACTGCCCTTGCTCATGGACCGTTTGCAAAACAGCATCAACCCCTTGTTGCAGCAATGGGGCTTGAACCTGTCGCTGGACATGGGCAGCCTCAAAGCGCAGCTGATGAAATACCTCAGCGCCAACCGAGATGACTTGCTGGACTCGGCCTTGTCCTCGCTCAAGTTGGGTGGCAGCGTGGCCATGGCGGTGCTGGGCAATGCGGTCTTGATCCCTGTGGCGCTGTTTTATTTGCTCAGCGATTGGGAACGCGTGGTCGGCATGGTGGTGCAGCTGGTGCCGCCGTCCTGGCGTCCAAGTTATGACGCTTTCATGCACGAGTGCGACGCGGTGCTGGGCCAGTACCTGCGCGGGCAGCTTTTGGTGATGTTGGCCTTGGCGGTGTTTTACGCCGCAGGCTTGGGTCTGTTTGGTTTGGAGTTGGCTTTGCCGATTGGCGTGTTCACCGGTTTGGCGGTGTTTGTCCCTTATCTGGGTTTTGGCCTGGGTTTGTTGTTGGCATTGCTCGCCGGGTTGCTGCAGTTTGCCTCGCTGAAAGCCCTGGTCATGGTGGGCGTGGTGTATGGCCTGGGCCAGTTGGTCGAGAGTTTTTTACTGACCCCGCGCTGGGTGGGTGAGCGCATTGGCCTGCACCCTTTAGCGGTGATTTTTGCGTTGCTGGCCTTTGGCCAATTGCTGGGCTTCATTGGCGTTCTAATCGCCTTGCCCGCCAGTGCGGTCTTGTTGGTGGCCTTGCGCCGCATACGGCAAGGGTATTTCGACAGTGCGTTGTACCGTGCCCCCATTGCGAAGTCGTTGAACGAAGGCGCAGACGCCGCATGAAGCAATTGGCTTTGGACATTGGCCTGGCCACAGTGCCCACCCTGAACAGTTTTTTTGCGGGTCCGAATGCGGCCACGGTGGACCATTTGCGTTTGTGGTCGACCAGCCCCACGCGCTCGCCAGTACCCACCTACCTGTGGGGTGAGGGCGGTTCGGGTAAAAGCCATTTGCTCTGCGCCGTGCAAGAGGCTTTGCGTGAGCAGGGCCTGAAAGTGGGCCGCTTGGATGCCCACAGCATCAACCCACCTGCGTTCGATCCCGCCTGGGCGGCTGTGCTGATGGACGACGTGCACCTGTACGACTTGGCGCAGCAGCACACCGCTTTCAATTGGTTTGTCAATGCCCTCACCCCCGCCACGGGCGCGCCGCGCTGGGTGCTGGCGGCAGGCGCTTTGCCACCTGCCGATTTGAAGCTGCGTGACGACTTGCGCACCCGCCTGGGCTGGGGCCATGTCTATGCCTTGCAGGTGCTGAGCGAAACAGAGCGCCGCGCGGTATTGCGCCAAGAAGCCGATGCACGTGGGATTTTTTTGAGCGACGAGGTGATGGCCTTCATGCTGAGCCGCTTCTCGCGCGACCTGGGCAGTTTGATGCAATTGCTGGACAACTTGGACCATTACGCTTTGCAAAACCAGCGGGCCATCACCATCCCGCTGATCAAATTGATGTTGGAGAGTGAATGAAACTGGCCCTGTTTGACCTGGACCACACCTTGCTGCCGATCGACTCGGATTATGCGTGGGGCGTCTACACCACCGACATCGGTTGGACCGACAACGACCACTTTCGCCGGCGCAATGACGAGTTCTACGCCCATTACCAAGCCGGCACGCTGGACATCCATGACTATGTGCGCTTTTCAACCGAGGCCACGCGCCTCAAGGGCGCTGCAGAGGCTGCGAGAGCCCATGCGCACTTCATGCAAACCGTGGTCTTGCCAGCGATCCAGCCGCAAGCTTTGGACTTGATCCGAGGGCACGCTCAAGCAGGCGATCAGATCATCATCGTGACGGCCACCAACGAGTTCATCACCCGCCCGATTGCCACCGCTTTAGGGGTGAGCGAGCTGATTGCGGTGGCGCTGGCGCGCGACGCCACCGGCTGGATCACCGGTGAAATCCAAGGCACGCCTTCCTTTCGGGAGGGCAAAGTGGCCCGCGTGAACCAGTGGTTGGCCGAGCACCAATTGTCGTGGGACAGTGTGGAAACCACGTTTTATTCAGATTCGATCAACGACCTGGCATTGCTGGAAAAAGCCACCCATCCGGTGGCCACCAACCCCGACCCCCGTCTGCGCACTTTGGCCACCGAGCGGGGTTGGCGCATACTCGACCTCTTCTCATGATTAAAAAATTCATCTCTAAATTACTCGGTCAAAGCCCCAGCACGCCTGATAAACCTTATTTCGGCAAACGCGTGGAAGTCGGCCCCAAGGCGCACGGCATTGACCCGCAACTGGTGGACGAGCGCGCCATCCATGTGGTGCGCACGCTGCAGCAAGCCGGTTTTGAGGCCTATGTAGTGGGCGGCGCGGTGCGCGATTTGCTGGTGGGCTTGCGCCCCAAAGACTTTGACGTGGCCACCAACGCCACGCCCGAGCAGGTGAAAAGCCTGTTTCGCCGTGCCTTCATCATTGGCCGACGTTTTCGCATCGTGCACGTGGTCTATGGCCGAGGCCGCGAGCACGAGGTGATCGAAGTCTCGACCTTCCGCGCCCACTTGGACAATGCGGCGGCCGAGCAGGTCAAAGGCAATGAGCGCACCAGCAAGAGCGAGTTGGCGGGCATGAAGCACGCCGTCGACTCGACCGGCCGGGTGCTGCGCGACAACGTGTGGGGCCCGCAAGACGAGGACGCCACGCGCCGCGACTTCACCGTCAACGCCATGTACTACGACCCCGAGTCGCAAACCGTGGTGGACTACCACGGCGGCATGCAGGACGTGAAAAAACGCGTGCTGCGCATGATCGGCGACCCGGCCACCCGTTACCGCGAAGACCCGGTGCGCATCATCCGCGCCATTCGCTTTGCCGCCAAGCTCAGTCCCTTGGGCTTCAAGTTGGAGAGCAAAACCGCCAAGCCGCTGGTGGCGTGCAAAACACTGCTGGCCGATGTGCCGCAAAGCCGCTTGTTTGATGAAATGCTCAAGTTGCTGCAAACCGGCCATGCCCTGGCCTCGATCGAGCAATTGATCGGTTTGGGCTTGGCCAAAGGCATTTACCCCTTGCTCGATGTGGTGGTCGAGCGCGCGCAAACGCCGTTCGTCAAAGCCGCCTTGGCCGACACCGACCGGCGCGTGGGCGAGAGCAAACCCGTGGCCCCCAGCTTTTTGCTGGCCTGCGTGTTGTGGGCCGATGTGCGCGAAGGTTGGGACCAGCGGCTGGCGCGGCGTGAGCATTCCTTCCCGGCGCTGCAAGACGCGATCGACGAAGTCTTCAACGCCCGCATTGGCGACGTGTCGGGCCGCGGCAAACTGGCCGCCGACATGCGCGAAATTTGGATGATGCAGCCGCGCTTTGAAAAGCGCGTGGGCAGCACGCCGTTTGGCTTGGTCGAGCAAGCGCGCTTTCGCGCCGCGTTTGACTTTTTGCGTCTGCGCGCCGACGTGGCCGAAGTGGACATCACCCTGGCCGATTGGTGGCAAGAGTTCAGCATGGCCGATGACGCCACCCGCGAAGACCTGGTGCAGCAAGCCAAGGCCGAGCGGCCCAAGCCGGTGGCGCGCCGCGCACCCCGGCCCGCAGGGGAAGCGGCCAAGTCGACTGCCTCTCGCGGGGAGACGGATGGTGCGCCTTCACAAGAAGGTGAGGGCTTTGACGCTGCACCTTCGGATGCGGCCAAAAAACGCCGCCGTCGCCGCCGCAAACCCGGTGGCGCTGAGGGCAGCGCACCTGCCGCGCAAGACTGAAGACACGCATGCGCGAGCCGGTGACCGCCTGCATCGCCTTGGGGGCGAACTTGGGCGATGCAAGGCAGACGGTACGCCAAGCTCTGCATGACTTGGACCAACTGAGCGGATGCGAAGTGCGCTCGACCTCGCGCCTGTACCGCACGGCGCCCTGGCAGGCGCAGGGTCCCGATTTTGTGAATGCGGTGGCGCACATCACCACCACCTTGACCGCGCCTGATTTGCTGCGGAGCTTGCAAGCCTTGGAGCTGATGGCAGGGCGCGAGCGGCCTTATCTGAACGCCCCACGCACTTTGGACTTGGACATCTTGCTGTATGGCGCAGGGCACATTGACAGCCCCGCACTCACCGTGCCGCACCCGCGCATGTGGCAACGCGCTTTCGTGCTTTACCCCTTGGCCGATGTGTGGCCCGAAGGGGTCACGCCGCAAGACCTGCAGCGTGTGCAGGATCAGGCCATTGAAGTCATGACCTGATCCGGGCGCGCTGTCAGGCCCAGCCCGTTCGCGTCGATGGTGTTGATGACGTCAATGGCGGATCAAGTGGTCAAAGGCGCTGAGTGCAGCTTTGGAGCCCTCGCCCGCAGCGATCACGATCTGCTTGTAGGGCACCGTGGTGCAGTCACCCGCGGCAAACACGCCGGGTAGATTGGTGTGGCCCTTGGCGTCGACCATGATCTCGCCGAATGGGGACAGTTCCACCGTGCCCTTCAAAAACTCGGTATTGGGCACCAGGCCGATTTGCACAAAAACCCCGGCCAGTTCGATATGGTGCTCGGCCCCGGTGGCCCGGTCTTTGTAGTTCAGGCCGTTGACTTTGCTGCCATCGCCGGTGATGGCGGTGGTCTGCGCGTTGGTGTGCACCGTCACGTTGGGCAGGCTGTGGAGTTTGTTCACCAGCACCGCATCGGCTTTGAGTTGCTCGGCAAATTCGACCACGGTCACGTGTTCCACCAGGCCGGCCAAATCAATCGCTGCTTCAATGCCCGAGTTGCCACCGCCTATCACCGCTGTGCGCTTGCCCTTGAACAGGGGGCCATCGCAGTGCGGGCAGTAGGCCACGCCCTTGTTTTTGTACTCGGCTTCGCCGGGCACATTCACGTTGCGCCAGCGTGCGCCGGTGGACAGGATCACGGTTTTGGCTTTGAGCGTGCCGCCGTTGGCCATGTGCACCTGCACCAGTCCGCCCACCTCTGCGGCCGGGGTGATTTTGTCGGCGCGTTGCAGGTTCATCAGGTCGACGCCGTATTGACGCACCTGGGCTTCCAAAGCGGCGGCGAATTTGGGGCCATCGGTTTCCAGCACTGAGATGTAGTTTTCAATCGCCATGGTGTCATTGGTCTGGCCGCCAAAACGTTCAGCCGCCACGCCCACGCGAATGCCTTTGCGCGCGGCATACACCGCAGCGGCGGCACCGGCGGGGCCGCCGCCGACGATCAACACGTCATACGCCTCTTTGGCATCCAGCTTGGCGGCTTCGCGGTCGGCGGTGCCGGTGTCCAGTTTGGCGACAATTTCTTCCACGCTCATGCGGCCCGAGCCAAAGACCTGGCCGTTCAAGAAGACCATGGGCACGGCCATGATCTGGCGCGATTCCACTTCTGCTTGAAAAGCACCGCCTTCGATCACCACGGTCTTGACCTTGGGGTTGAAGATGGCCATCAGCGACAAGGCTTGCACCACGTCCGGGCAGTTGTGGCAAGACAGCGACATGTAGACCTCAAAGTTCAAGTCGCCGCCAGCCGCAGGCTCAAGGGCTTTGATGCTGTCGATCACCTCTTGCTCGACTTTGGGCGGATGGCCGCCGGTCCACAGCAACGCCAGCACCAGCGAGGTGAATTCATGGCCCAAGGGCAGACCGGCAAAGCGCACACCCTGAGTTTCACCGTCGCGAACCACCACAAAAGAGGGCTTGCGGGCGTCGCTGCCCGAGGTGTCGAGGCTGACCTTGTCTGACAAGCTGACGATGGTCTCCAGGAGTTGTTGCATCTCGGTGCCGGTTTCGCTGTCGTCCAGCGAGGCGATCAGGCGGATCGGCTGGCGCAGCAGGGCCAAATATTGTTGCAATTGGGCTTTGAGGGTGTCGTCGAGCATGGTGTTCTCCGGTTTCAGGGTGCAAAAGACCTGACCCTCGCTTGTGGCGGGGTCGGTTGTAAAAGGTTTTGGGGATCGTTGAGGGCAGGGCACGGGCAGCTTGTCGCCGCTATGCGCTGTGCTCAACGCCCTGCGAAGCAGGGTGTTGATCTGATGCCGCCCTGCAAAGCAGCGTGTTGATCGGATGCCGCCTTGCAAAGCAGATTGTTGATCTGAGCCGCCCTGCAAAGCAGGGGTCTTGTAGGAGCTTGCCCTGCAAGCGATCAGGCTTCAATCGCCAGCAGGGCTGGCTCCTACAGGAAGGCCGCTGGCAGGATTAGATCTTGCCGACCAGGTCGATGGAAGGTGCCAAAGTCTTGGCGCCTTCTTTCCACTTGGCGGGGCACACTTGGCCAGGGTTGGCGGCGGTGTACTGGGCAGCGGTCAGCTTGCGCAGGGTTTCGGACACGTCACGGGCGATTTCGTTGGAATGGATTTCCATGGTCTTGATCGTCAAATCGGGGTTGATGATGAAGGTGCCGCGCAAGGCCAGGCCTTCTTCTTCGATGTGCACGCCAAAAGCGCGTGTCAATGCGTGGGTGGGGTCGCCGACCAAAGGAAACTTGGCTTTGCCCACAGCAGGCGATGTCTCGTGCCAGACTTTGTGCGAGAACTGGGTGTCGGTGGTGACGATGTAGACCTCGGCACCGGCTTTTTGGAAGGCTGCGTAATTGTCAGCGGCGTCTTCGATTTCGGTCGGGCAGTTGAAGGTGAAAGCGGCCGGCATGAAAATCAGCACGTTCCACTTGCCTTTGAGGCTTTGCTCGGTGACTTCGATGAATTTGCCATTATGGAAAGCGTTGGCTTTGAAGGGCTGGACTTGGGTGTTGATCAGGGACATGGTGTTTCCTAAGGTTGGTTTAAAAAAACTATCGAATGAGACATCTTATTAGCCGTAATCATAAACCCGATCATCTCCGGCTTTGATTGAAACTTTCAATCGCGGTCATTTGGATCCTTGCGCATCAGACCGAGGGCCAGAGCGATCCAAGCGGCTATCCAAGCGCCGCCGCCCCAGGGCACCAAGGCACGCGCAGCGTCCCACCCCAACAGTTGACGGGCGTAAATATTCAAGCTGAACAACAGCATGCCGGTCAGCATCAGGCCACCGGCGAGCACCAGCCAGCGATTCGGGCCCAGTTGCAGCATGGCCAAAGCCACCACCAACAAGCCCAGGGCGTGAAATTGCTGCTGCACCAAAGCCGTCTGGACCATCGCAGGTACACCCGCGGCGAACTGCGGCAGGTGGGCCAAAGCGGCGCTGAGGACCACGCTCAGGCCTGCAAATACGGCGCCAGACAGGCTGAATAATTTGAAAAACATAAACCAATCTCTGTGTACAAAAGGGGACGGCTGCGGCTCAGGGATTGTGCCTTGAGCGGTTACACTCGCCTGCGTCATGTGAACGTCACGTATATGTCATTGTTTTGACATGTTTAAAAGTCTGGAGATTTCATGCTGTTTGGTAAATTGCTGCCTAAAGAAGGCAATTTTTTTGAATTGTTCAATCAGCATGCGGATCGGATTGTGGACGCGGCCCGGGCCTTCTCTAACCTGGTGGCCAATTACAACGATGCCCATTTGCGTGAAAAGTACAACCAGGACGTGGACAACGCCGAGCGTGCTGCTGACCGGGTCACGCAAGAAGTCAATCGCCTGATACACACCACCTTCATCACACCGATCGACCGTGAGCAAATTCACACCTTGATCAACCTGATGGACGATGTCGCGGATTTGATCCAGGACTCAGCAGAGACCATGGCTTTGTACGACGTGCGCGCCATGACCGAGGAAATCTCGCGTTTGACGGATTTGTCGGTGAAATGCTGCGAGCGGGTGCGTGAAGCCGTGAAAATGTTGGCCAAAGTGGCCGATCCTGCGGTGGCCGAAGCGGCGCTGAAAACCTGCGAAGAGATTGACCGTTTGGAGTCCGATGCGGACCGCGTCATGCGCAGCGCCATGAGCAAGTTGTTTCGGGAAGAGCCGGATGTGCGCGAAGTGATCAAACTCAAAGCCATTTACGAGTTGCTTGAAACCATCACCGACAAATGCGAAGACGTGGCCAATCAGATCGAGGGCATCGTCCTCGAAAATTCCTGATCCCCGGCGGAGCCTGAACATGCAAAACATGCAAGCCGCTTTGTGGGTGGTGGTGCTGCTGGTGGTATTGGCCTTGGCGTTTGACTTCATGAACGGGTTTCATGATGCGGCCAATTCGATTGCCACGGTCGTCTCCACCGGGGTACTCAAGCCGGCGCAAGCCGTGATGTTTGCGGCCTTCTTCAATGTGGTCGCGATCTTTGTTTTCCACCTCAGTGTGGCCGCCACAGTGGGCAAAGGCATTGTGCAACCGGGCATTGTGGACACCCATGTGGTGTTTGGCGCCCTGGTCGGCGCTGTGACTTGGAACGTGATCACCTGGTACTACGGCATCCCGAGCAGCTCTTCGCACGCCTTGATTGGCGGGATTGTGGGCGCAGTGATGGCCAAATCGGGTGCTGGTGCGCTGATTTCGGCGGGCATCCTAAAGACCGTGACCTTTATTTTTGTGTCACCGATTCTGGGCTTTTTACTGGGCTCGTTGATGATGGTGCTGGTGGCCAATCTGTTCAAGCGCGCGCGCCCCTCCAAGGTGGACAAGTGGTTCCGCCGCTTGCAACTGGTGTCCGCTGGCGCTTACAGCCTGGGTCACGGCGGCAATGACGCGCAAAAAACCATTGGCATCATTTGGATGCTGCTGGTCGCCACCGGCTACGTCTCCGCCGCAGACACCTCGCCACCCACCTGGACCATTGTGTGTTGTTACATGGCGATCGGTCTGGGCACGATGTTTGGCGGTTGGCGCATTGTCAAAACCATGGGCCAAAGAATCACCAAACTCAAGCCTGTGGGCGGGTTTTGCGCAGAAACTGGCGGCGCATTGACTTTGTTCTTGGCCACCGCCTTAGGGATCCCTGTGTCCACCACCCACACCATCACTGGCGCCATTGTGGGCGTGGGTTCGACGCAGCGCGCCAGTGCCGTGCGCTGGGGTGTGGCGGGCAATATCGTCTGGGCTTGGGTGCTGACGATTCCAGCCAGTGCCTTTGTGGCTTCGATCGCCTACGCCGTCAGCATACAGATTTTCTGAGCGATTTTCAGCGAATCACTGGCTGATCAGCCTGGCTTCTTCGATCTGAAATTCGAAGTAGCGCTGAAAGCTGAAGACGATGCTGGACATCAGCACCGTGGTGCCCAGCAGCAGGGACAGCGCCACAGCCCCAATTGTCAGCCACTGGGTTTGGCCTGGAGCCGCATGGGCATCGGCTTGGGGGTTGAATTTAGCGTTCCATTGCTCGGTGGACTGAAGACCGTAAATGATCGCGTTCAGCGCGCAACCGGCGATGGTGAAACCCACCAAAGGGATGAGCACCCAACTGAGTGCATCGTCTTGCCCGAAGTTCAATGCCCGCTGGATGCCGTAGACCCCCAGCGCCGTGGGCAGGGGCAGCAACCAGCCCCACAGATCGCTCCAGCCAAACAAATAAAAGCGGTGCAAGCCCAATGGCCCCCCTAGAAAGGCGAGCCATGTGGCCAATGTTTTGTTTTTCATAGGTCCTGATTATTGAGGACTTTGAAGGCGGTCTTGTAGAGGGGGCTGTGTATGCGCCAAACCCAAAGGCTTTTCCATCAGCACAATGTCCAGCCAGCGCTCAAACTTCCAGCCGCAGGCGGTCATCGTGCCCACATGGCGAAAGCCCAGGGCTTGATGCAGCCCCACCGAGGCGGCGTTGGCCGAGTCGCCAATCACGGCAATCAGTTTGCGCACCCCGGCGCGCTCTGCTTGGGCGCTCAATTCAGCCAGCAAGGCACGGCCCCAGCCTTGGCGGTGGGCGCTGGGGGCCATGTAAATCGAGTCTTCGGCCGAAAAGCGGTAGGCGGGCCGGGGCTTGAACCAATTGCAGTAGGCAAAACCCAGCACCCGACCGGCATCTTCGACCACCAAATAGGGCAAGCCCTTGGCCAGCACGTCGGCGCGGCGTGCACCCATTTCGGTCGCCGTGGGCGGATCGATCTCGAAAGTGCCGGTGCCATGCAGCACATGTTCACGGTAAATCGCGGCGATGGCCGCGATGTCGAGATCGGTGCTGGGTCGGATCAATGGCATGCTGGGCAATCTGGGGGTTATAATCAAAGGCTTTTCAGTGTGTCACTGGCCGGGTGGCCAGTTGCGTGTCTCAAACGCTGAAAGAATTTTATAGACGGTTGCATCGCAATTGTCTGTTCCACCCTAGGATAAATCATGGTTGTCATTCGTCTTTCCCGTGGCGGCTCTAAAGCCCGTCCATTTTTCAACATCGTTGTGGCTGACAAGCGCGTTCGCCGCGATGGCCGTTTCCTCGAGCGCATCGGTTTCTACAACCCCACCGCATCGGGCCAAGAAGAAGGTCTGCGCATTGTGCAAGACCGTTTGACTTACTGGCGCAGCGTGGGCGCACAAGCATCGCCTACGGTGGAGCGTTTGGTTCGCCAAGCCGCGGCCAAGGCCGCTTAATCACCTGCAGCTTGGCCATGCTCGCTTCGCTGGAACCTGCCGAATTGCCGGCAGACGCGATCGAAGTCGGACGCATTGCCGATGCCTGGGGCATCAAAGGCTGGTTCAAAGTCTTGCCCCATAGCGCCTCGCCCGAGGCGCTTTTTTCTTCCAAGCGTTGGTATTTGTTGCCGCCTGACCGGCCCATGAAGGCTGTCACGCCTTGGACTGGCGCTTTGTTGCTGAAAATCAAAGAAGCCAAAGACCACTCTGATTCGGTGGTCGCTTGCAGTGCGGATGTGCCGGACCGCAACGCCGCCGAAGCGCTGCGTGGTGCGCGCGTGTTTGTGCCGCGCTCGAGTTTCCCCACCGCCGCAGTCGATGAATACTACTGGGTCGATTTGATCGGCTTGGATGTCGTGAACCGCGAAGGTGAGTCGATGGGGCAGGTCAAAGACCTGTTGTCTACTGGACCGCAAACCGTGTTGGTGCTGGGCTTCTTGGATGCGCAGGCCAAAGAAGCCGAACGCATGATCCCCTTTGTCGCTGCTTTTATCGATGCGGTCGATCTGGCAGGGCGTCGCATCACGGTCGACTGGCAAACGGATTACTGAACCGGTTTGCATGCAGCCCCGTGCGTGAACAGTTGGCCCAAACCCATGCGTTTTGACGTCATCACTTTATTCCCCGAATTGTTCACGCCAATGCTGAGCAGCGGCATCACCCGGCGCGCCTACGAGGGCGGTTTGGTCGAGGTTCGTTTTTGGAATCCGCGCGACTACGCCCAAGGCCATTACCGCCGCGTCGACGATCGCCCGTTTGGCGGCGGGCCCGGCATGGTCATGCTGGCCGAGCCCTTGCATCAATGCCTGGAGGCGATTCGCGCCAGCCGCCACGAAGAAGTCTCGGGCCAAGTGCCCTTGGTGATGTTTTCGCCCATCGGTGCCGTTCTGAACCATGCTGCTGTGAGCGACTGGTCCGCCAGTCGCGGTGCGATTTTGCTGTGCGGTCGCTATGAAGGCGTGGACCAGCGTTTCATCGATCGCTTTGTGGACCAACACATCAGCCTGGGCGACTTTGTCTTGTCTGGCGGCGAAATCGCGGCCATGGCCTTGTTGGACGCTGTCGCCCGTCTGCAGCCCGGCGTGTTGAACGATGAAGGCAGCCACCAGTTCGACAGCTTCAACCCGGCGCTCGATGGCCTGCTCGATTGCCCGCACTACACCCGGCCCGAAGTGTGGCAGGGCCAGGCCGTGCCCGAGGCCCTGTTGTCGGGTCATCACGCGCAAATTGCCCAGTGGCGACGCGAACAAAGCCTGCGCTGCAGCGCGCAGTTGCGCCCGGATTTGATTGGGCAGGCCCGAAGCCAAGGCCTGCTGTCTGCGCAGGACGAAGCCTGTTTGACCACAGCCTTGGCCCCGCAGGCACAAGAGGCCGCAAAAAAGCTATAATGGTGGGCTTTTCGATCCTCTGTCCGCCGCGGCCCCCTGCACTTTGAATCCGATTCAAATCAGTCGCCGCCCCTAGCGTAGCGAGAACATGATCGGTGGAGAGTGAACATGAATCTGATTCAAACCCTGGAGCAAGAAGAAATTGCTCGTCTGAACAAGACCATCCCTGAATTCGCACCTGGCGACACGGTCATCGTGAGCGTCAACGTGGTGGAAGGTACGCGCAAGCGCGTGCAGGCCTACGAAGGTGTGGTGATTGCCAAACGCAACCGTGGCCTCAACAGCGGTTTCACTGTGCGCAAGATCTCCAACGGTGAAGGCGTGGAGCGTACCTTCCAAACCTACAGCCCACTGATTGCCAGCATTGAAGTCAAACGCCGTGGCGATGTGCGCCGCGCCAAGTTGTACTATTTGCGCGAACGCAGCGGCAAGTCGGCACGTATCAAAGAAAAGCTGCCCCAGCGTGCAGCCAAAGTGGCGGCAGCTTCTTAAAGTCTGCAGCCCCTGTGCAACCGCCCGGTGCAAACCAGGCGGTTTTTTTTCGTCTGCAATGGAGCTTACCCCATTAAAAAAGCCCCGAACACGGAGGTGTTCGGGGCGCTCAGATCTCAGTGTCAGCCAAGCAGGCTGAAGCCTTGATTTTTAACCGCGTGAGATCTTCAACACCTTGGCGCCCGGGTTGCGCTTGGGCGCGCCATGACCGCCTGGGGTGTGGGGCTTGAAGCTGCCAGCGCCCACAGGTTTAGGGCCGCGGGCAAACTTGTCGCCAGGGCCGCTGCGGGCCGGACGGCTGTCACCGCGACCTTCAAAACGGCCCTCAGAGCGACCCTCAAAGCGACCCTCAGGGCGTCCACCTTCAAAGCGGTTTTCAAACCGGCCGCCGTCTTGGCGCGGCGCGCCACCGAAGCGGTTGTCGCCACGGCTTTCGAAGCGACCGGCTTCAGGGCGCGGCTCAAAGCGCACATCGCCGCGACCGTCTTTGCGTGCATCGAAACGCGGCTGCTCAGCGCGCTGTTCAAAACGTGGCGCTGGGCGGCCTTCGAAACGGTCACCGCCAAAGCCGCCGCCACCGAAACCACCGCCGCCGCCGAAGCTGCGGTTGCCTTGCGGACGACCCCGTGGGCCGCCACGGTCATTGCGGTCGTAACTGCGTTCTTGACCACCGCGGCCTGCGCCACCGGCCATGCGGGTGTCAGGAAAGCGCTGTTTCGGCTCCAAGCCTTCAATCACCTCGGACTTGAGCGGCTGGCGTGTGTAGGACTCGATGTCCATGATCTTGCGGCGATCACGCACTTCGGCAAAGGTGATGGCCAAACCATCGCGACCAGCACGGCCGGTGCGGCCAATGCGGTGGGTGTAGTCTTCCGATTTCATCGGCAAACCGAAGTTGAACACGTGGGTGATGGTGGGCACGTCGATACCGCGCGCTGCCACATCGGTGGCCACCAAAATCTGCACCTGGCCATTGCGCAAAGCCATCAAACGGCGGTTGCGCAAGCCCTGACTCAAAGCACCATGCAAAGCCACAGCCGAGAAGCCATCTTGTTGCAGGTCCGTGGCCAAGCCATCGCACTCGATTTGGGTGCTGGCAAACACGATCGCTTGATCGATGGAGGCATCACGCAGCCAGTGGTCGAGCAATTTGCGCTTGTGCTGCGCGTTGTCGGCCCAGTACAGGCTTTGCTTGATGTTGTTGTGCTTTTCAGAAGGCGAGTCGATCTGGATTTTTTGCACCGAAGAGCCGCCATCGTGCATCACGCGCATGGCCAGCTGTTGAATGCGCGGCGCAAAAGTGGCGCTGAACATCATGGTTTGCTGGCGCTGCAGCGTCATCTCGTTGATGTCGGCCAAGTCGTCCGAAAAGCCCAAATCGAGCATGCGGTCGGCTTCGTCCACCACCAAGAACTTGACTTTGTCCAGCTTGATTTGCTGTGAGCGTTGCAGGTCGAGCAAACGACCGGGCGTGGCCACCACCAAGTCGGCGTTTTGCAGTTTGGCAATTTGCAACTGGTAAGGAATACCGCCAACCACGTTGGCAATGCGCATGCCGCGGCAATGCTTGACCAACTCGATCGCGTCATGCGCCACCTGTTGGGCCAATTCGCGGGTGGGGCAGACGATCAAGGCACCGGGTGCGGCGGCTTTGAAGTTACGGGGGTTGGTCGGGTCTTGGCGTTTTTTGCGCTTAGGTGCCGGCTCGCCATTGGCCAGTGCTTGGGCACAAGCGGCGTCGAAATCGGCGCGCTCTTGGGCTTCGGCAGCGGCTTGCTCCTGGATCAGTGTGTGCAACACCGGCAGCAAAAAAGCGGCCGTTTTGCCTGAGCCGGTTTGGCTCGACACCATCAAGTCCACATAGTGTTGACCTTTGGCGTTGGCGGTGGAGGTCATGGCCAATGGAATGCAGCGGCTTTGCACGGCCGTGGGTTGGGTGTAGCCCAAGTCGGCCACCGCTTGCACCAACTCTGGAGCCAGTCCCAACTGCACAAAGCCGTTAGGCGCTGCAGGCTCGAGGCTGGTTTCGGCGGTGTCGCCCAATTCAGTGGCGGTCACAGCAGGTGCAACTTGCACTTCAGGCTCGCCCACCAGCAGGGCCATGGCCGCAGCCTGGATTTGCAAAGCAGGCGAAGCCACGGTGGTGGATTCTTGCGAAACCGGGTTGGATTCGATGGAAATGTTTTCGGCAGGCGACAAGTCGTCCTGCACGGCAATCGTGTCAGTCATATTGTTTTCTTTTGCACGACGTCCCGCAAAGGCTGCGGGTGGCGCCGTTCAGTGGTTGTAAAAACATCAACCATCAAACGGTGCTCAGTGCTGTGGGCGGAAGGTGCAAGACCTTCCCAGACGAGTGACTCTTTAGTGAGTCAAGGCATGAAGGGAGATG
>CANGEE010000045.1 GCA_947452635.1 Comamonadaceae bacterium
CGGCACACGCCAGCGCGGCGCCCCCTTGGACTTGATCGTCGCCGAGGCCATGATTTTGGCCAACAGCACCTGGGGCCAGTGGCTGGCCAGCCTGGGCGTGCCGGCGATTTACCGCAGCCAGGCCAGTTTGGCCCCCGGTGTCAAGGTGCGCATGGGCACCAAGGCTTTGCCGCATGCCGGCATCGGCGTGCCCAGCTATGCCTGGAGCACCTCACCGCTGCGGCGCTACACCGACCTGGTCAACCAGTGGCAGATCATGGCCTGCGCTCGCCATGGGGCCACCGCCGCCCTGGCGGCGCCATTCAAACCCAAAGACGCGCAACTGTTCGCCATCATCAGCAGCTTTGATGCCGCCTACAGCGCTTACAACAGCTACCAGTCGGGCATGGAACGCTTTTGGACTTTGCAGTATTTAGCGCAGCAACACATCACCGAACTGAACGCCACGCTGTTCAAAGAAGCCGGCGGCGGGCAATGGCTGGTGCGCGCCGATGCACTGCCGCTGGTGCTCACGGTGTTGGGCGCACAGGGCATGGAGCGCGGCGCCAAAGTGCGCGTCCAACTGGGCCGCATCGATGCAATTGCGCTGGACGTACAGGGCACGGTGCTCGAGCGTCTGGACACGCCGACCACGACGGATGTGACCGGCACCGCGCCAGCAGCCTTCGATGAAGAGGAAGATGAGATCGGGGATGCTGCAGGGCCACTGACCATTGCGGTGGATCTGAGCGAGTCACCTCTGGAGCCGGCTGCATGAGCAACAACAGCGCCATGAAAGCGGTCTGGGCTTGGCTGCGCATGGTGCTGTGGGCAGGCTTGGGTCTGCAAATTTTCTTTGTCACGCAGATCGGCTGCATGCGTTTCATCGACCTCCCGTCCAGCGCATTTGAGCGCTCACAGATGTGGCAAATTCTGCGCCAGCAAGGGCGTTTGCCTTGGCGGCAAGAATGGGTCGATGCGGCGCAGATTTCAGGGCATTTGAAACGCGCCGTGATGGCCTCGGAGGACAGTGCGTTTTTGCAGCACAACGGCGTGTGGTGGGAGTCGATTGAAAAGGCCTGGGGCCGCAACGAAAAAGCCAAGGCAACGGCTGCGAAACAAGCCGCACAACAGGCCACAAAACAAGCTGAAAAGCGCGCCGACAAGCAAGGCACCAAGGCAGCAACTGCGGCACCGACGGTCAAAATTGTGGGCGGCTCAACCATCACCCAGCAGCTGGCCAAAAATTGGCTGCTCAGCGGCGAACGCACCTTGCTGCGCAAAGGCCAGGAGTTTGTGCTGACGCTGGCGCTGGAAGCCTTGCTTTCCAAGCAGCGCATTTTGGAAATTTACCTGAACCATGTGGAATGGGGCGAAGGCGTGTTTGGCGCGCAAGCGGCGGCGCAGCATTATTTCAAAAAACCCGCAACCCAGCTCAGCGCCTGGGAAGCAGCGCGGCTGGCGGTGATGCTGCCCAGACCGCGTTATTTTGAAAAACGACCGCAATCGCCTTATTTGGCCGAGCGCGCACAAACCATCGTCAACCGCATGAATGATGTGGTGGCACCATGAACAACGAGGGGTGTCAGCGATGAGAATCTTAGGCATTGACCCCGGCTTGCAAACCACCGGCTTTGGCTTGATCGACGTGGAGGGCTCGCACCTGAGCTACGTGGCCAGTGGCGTGATTCAAACCACCAAAGAAGAGATGGGCAATTTGCCGGCCCGCTTGAAAGTGATTTACGACGGCGTGCGCGAAGTGACCGCGCGCTATGCGCCCGATGTGGCCTCGGTCGAGATCGTCTTTGTCAACGTGAATCCGCAAGCCACCTTGCTGCTCGGCCAGGCACGAGGCTGCTGCGTCACCGCCTTGGTGTCCTGCGATTTACCGGTGTCGGAGTACACCGCCTTGCAAATGAAACAAGCCATCACTGGCCATGGGCGTGCAGCCAAATCGCAAATTCAAGAAATGGTCAAACGCCTGCTGCGCTTGCCCGTCACGCCGCGCCAAGATGCGGCCGACGCCTTGGGTTTGGCCATCACCCATGCACACGCCAGCCCATCGATGAACAAGCTGGCTGCGGTGAATGCCTTGAGCCGCAAAACCCACGGCATGTACCGCAGCGGCCGCAGTCACTGAGACTTGAACACAGGGCGTCTTGCGCTGATCAGCGGCTCACCTGCATGTGGTCACGCTGCGCCAGCGCAGGGAACAAGCGCAGCCAAGCCACCGCCACCATGACCGTGGCCATGCCACCCACCACCACCGAAGCGACGGGGCCCCATAAAGCGGCCGTGGCACCCGACTCAAACTCACCGAGTTGGTTGGATGCGCCAATGAAAATGGAATTCACCGCCGAAACCCGGCCCCGCATGTCTTCGGGGGTTTCCAGTTGCATCAGGGTCATGCGCGTGACCACGCTGATGGTGTCAGCGGCTCCAGTGACAGCCAAGGCCAGCAAAGAGACCACGAAATGCGTGGACAAGCCAAACACCGCATTGGCCACTCCGAACACCGCCACGGCGGCCAGCATGCTGTGGCCGACGCGCCGCTGCAGCGGCCAACGGGTCAGCGCCACCGACATCAGCAACGCGCCCACCGCGGGCGCGGCGCGCAGCAAGCCCAGGCCCTGGGGGCCGGTGTCCAATAGATCGCGTGCAAAGATCGGCAACAAGGCCGTTGCGCCCCCCATCAGCACGGCCACCAAATCCAAGGTGATGGCGCCCAGCAAGGGCTTGTGTTGCCAGACAAAGCGAGCACCGGCCAACACCGAGCGCAAATCGGCCGCGCCGGTCGAAGGCGTGTGGCGGTAGTGCACCACCAGAGCCAAGCCCATGGCCAGCAAGAGCAACCCCGTGCACACGGCGTACACCGTGATGACACTGTGGGTGTACAGCAATCCGCCCAAAGCCGGCCCCCCAATGATGGCCACTTGCACGCCACTGGAACTCATTGCGATGGCACGCGGCAACAGCGCGGCAGGCACCAATTGCGGCGTGAGGGCTTGTTGCGCGGGCATCTGAAAGGCCCGCACCGCGCCCAGCACCATGGCGATACCGTAAATCAGCGGGGCATTGGCAAAGTGCCCTACCGTGGCGGCTATTAAAAGCAGGGCGACCGCCGCTTGCAGCGCCATGCAGGTGGCAAAAATGCGGGCTTTATGCCAGCGGTCGACCCAATGCCCGGCAGGCAAAGTCATCACCAAGGCCGGTACAAACTGAAACAAGCCCACCAACCCCAGGCTCCAAGCGCTGCGGGTGATTTCGTACATGTGCCAGGCCACGGCCACCATCAACATTTGGTTGGCCAAGATGCCCCACAGGCGTGACAGCCAAAAACGCACAAACGGCGGGTGCGTCAGCAGCGCCTTCAGAGAGCTTTTATCCATGGATCACCAAGCCGGTTGCACCCAAGCCAGACCAGCGGGTGCTTGGGTTTCATCGGCAAAAGTGACCACTTCATATGCCTGAGGACGGGCCAGCAAAGCCCGCAGCAACTGGTTGTTCATGGCATGGCCTGAGCGAAACGCCGAATAGGCGGCCAGCAGGGGGTGGCCCAGCAAAAACAAGTCGCCCATGGCGTCCAAGATTTTGTGCTTCACAAACTCATCGTCATAGCGCAAGCCATCGCTGTTGAGCACTTTGTAGTCGTCCATGACGATGGCATTGTCCAAGCCACCGCCCAGCGCCAAGCCGTTGGCGCGCATCATTTCCACATCCTTGGTAAAACCGAAGGTGCGGGCACGCGCGATGTCACGCGCATAGGTGCCTTGCCCCATGTCAAACACCACTTGCTGACCGGTGGAGTCCACCGCCGGGTGTTTGAAATCAATTTCAAAACTCAAGCGATAACCTTCATAAGGGGTCAAGCGCGCCCACTTGATGTTGTCGCCCTGCCCTTGCGTCACCTCCACAGTTTCCAGCACGCGGATAAACCGTTTGGGCGCGTTTTGCAACTCTATGCCCGCGCTTTGCAACAAATAAACAAAAGATGAGGCCGAGCCGTCCAGGATGGGGACTTCTTCGGCAGTGATGTCCACGTACAGATTGTCAATGCCCAGACCCGCGCAGGCCGACATCAAATGCTCTACGGTGTGCACCTTGGCCTGGCCACTGGAAATGGTCGAGGCCAGCCGCGTGTCGGTCACGGCTTGCGCACTGACCCGAATGTCCACCGGCTCAGGCAGGTCCACGCGGCGAAACACAATGCCTGTATCGGGTGCTGCGGGACGCAGCGTGAGTTCCACCCGTTGGCCGCTGTGCAGGCCGACGCCCACCGCCTGGGTCAGGGTTTTGAGGGTTCGTTGAGCAAGCATGCGGGTATTTTAATTTGCATTGAAAAAAGGGGTTCCAACGCAGGGCATGCGTTGGAACCCCTGTTCAGGCAAGGCAGCAGTTCAATCAGTCGGCTTGCTTGCGCAAGAAAGCTGGAATTTCAATGTCGTCCATGCCAGCCGAAGACATGCCGTTGACTTTGTCCGCAGCTTGGGTGCGGTTGGTACGCCAGACGCTGGGCGTGTTCAAACGGCCATAGTCATTGCCCATGCCCGCGGTGGTCATGGGGCTGGTGGCGACCGCATCATGCCCGCCCATTTGGAAAGGCATGTTGTCGGTACCGGTGCGCAGCATCGGTTGCTGCACCAGGGTCGGACGGCGTGCTGCGCCTTGGCGTGACAAACCGGTGGCCACCACGGTGACGCGGATTTCGTCGCCCAAAGCTTCGTCATACGCGGTGCCGTAGATCACGTGGGCACTTTCTGAAGCGTAAGCGCGGATGGTGTTCATGGCTTGTTTGGACTCGCTCAATTTGAGCGAACCTTTGGCCGCGCTGATCAAGACCAACACCCCTTTGGCACCCGACAAATCAATGCCTTCCAGCAAGGGGCAAGCCACGGCTTGCTCTGCGGCGATGCGCGCCCGGTCAGGACCGCTGGCGGCGGCGGTGCCCATCATGGCTTTGCCGGGCTCGCCCATCACGGTGCGCACGTCTTCAAAGTCGACGTTCACATGGCCGGGCACATTGATGATTTCGGCAATACCGCCCACCGCGTTTTTCAAGACATCGTTGGCATGGGCAAAAGCCTCATCCTGGGTCATGTCTTCACCGCCGGGCAACTCCAGTAATTTCTCGTTCAAGACCACGATCAAGGAGTCGACGTTGGCTTCCAGTTCGCTCATGCCAGTTTCGGCATTGGACATGCGGCGACCGCCTTCAAATTCGAAGGGCTTGGTCACCACACCCACCGTCAAGATGCCCATTTCTTTGGCCACGCGCGCAATCACAGGGGCCGCGCCGGTACCGGTACCGCCGCCCATGCCGGCGGTGATGAACAACATGTGCGCGCCTTCAATGGCGGCGCGAATGTCATCGACTGCGGCTTCAGCAGCTTCACGGCCTTTTTCCGGCTTGCTGCCAGCGCCCAAACCGGTTTGACCGAGTTGAATGAAACGGTGCGCGGCACTGCGTGTCAAAGCCTGGGCGTCGGTGTTGGCGCAAACAAACTCCACGCCTTGCACGTTGCGCTCGATCATGTGCTCGACGGCATTGCCGCCGCCACCGCCCACACCGATGACTTTGATGCGGGTGCCTTGGTTGAACTCTTCGACTTGGATCATTTCAATCATGTTTAACTCCTAAATTACTGCAGTTGCCTGAAAAAATACGTTGTTGTTTTGGAAGGGGAAAGGGTGTCAACATCGACATCGCCACAAAGGACTGCCGCGGGCTTGGTTGAAGTGGTGAAATCGCATCAGAAATTCCCCACAATGAAGTCTTTGAATCGACCGAGCGCGTTGTTCATCGAACTCTTGCGCTCTTGCACTTTGAAGCCGCGCATCCGGGCCATCCGCGCCTCTTCAAGCAAGCCCATCACGGTGGCCGCGCGCGCTTGGCTGACCATGTCGGCCAAGGCCCCGGTGTACTTGGGCACGCCGCGGCGCACGGGCTTCAAGAAAATATCTTCACCCAGCTCCAGCATGCCGGGCATCACCGCGCTGCCACCGGTCAACACGATGCCGGAGGACAAGACTTCTTCGTAGCCCGATTCGCGAATGACTTGTTGCACCAGTGAAAAAATTTCTTCGACCCGCGGTTCAATCACGCCGGCCAAGGCTTGGCGGCTCAGCATGCGCGGGCCGCGATCGCCCAAGCCGGGGACTTCGACCTGCGCGTCCGGATCGGCCAACAGCTGTTTCGCGTAGCCGCTTTCCACTTTGATGTCTTCCGCGTCCTTGGTGGGTGTGCGCAAAGCCATGGCAATGTCGCTGGTGATCAAATCCCCGGCGATCGGAATCACAGCGGTATGGCGGATCGCCCCGTTGGTGAAGATGGCCACATCGGTGGTGCCGGCACCGATGTCCACGCAGGCCACACCGAGTTCACGCTCATCTTCGGTCAAAACAGCTAAGCTCGACGACAAGGGGTTGAGCAGCAGCTGGTCTACTTCCAGTCCGCAGCGACGCACGCATTTGATGATGTTCTCCGCCGCACTTTGTGCGCCGGTGACGATGTGCACCTTGGCTTCCAGGCGCATGCCGCTCATGCCAATCGGCTCTTTCACGTCCTGGCTGTCAATCACAAACTCTTGCGGTGCCACCAACAGCAAGCGCTGGTCGGTGGAGATGTTGATGGCGCGGGCCGTTTCCATCACACGCGCGACATCGCCCGCCGTGACTTCTTTGTCTTTGACCGCCACCATGCCGCTGGAATTGAGACCCCGAATGTGCGCCCCGGTGATGCCGGTGTTGACGCGGGTGATCTTGCAGTCGGCCATGAATTCAGCTTCTTTCAAAGCCTGCTGAATGCTTTGCACCGTGGCATCGATGTTCACCACCACGCCACGTTTGAGGCCATTGCCCGGGGCCACACCCATGCCAGCGAGTTTGAGCTCGCCGCCGGGCATCACCTCGGCCACCACGACCATGACCTTGGATGTCCCAATGTCCAGCCCCACCACCAAGTCTTTGTATTCTTTTGCCATAGTTTCAACCGTTCTTTTTTAAACCCTGATTTATGGTTTTTTGTTACCGTCACCGCCCAATGTCGTCACGCCCCGCAAGCGCAACGCATAGCCATTTGTATGCCGCAAATCGGCAGCCAATACCGAACCCGTGGTGCGCTGGTAGCGCGAAGTCACTTGCGCCACAGTCTTCAAGAACACTTGCAAACGCTGCCCCACCTCTTGTTGTGTACCGCGTCCCAATTCAATGGTGGCATCGCTGTCTGTTTGCACACGCCAACTGCCGCGTGGCGACAACTCCAACTTGTCCATGCCCATGGAGACAGTTGCAAAAATAGGCTTTAAATAGTTGTACATCTGCCAAACCAGCACCGACTGACCCGATGGCCCGGACAGCACGGGCAACTGGTCGGCATCAATGTCGTCCACATTGGCTTCAAAAACCACGCCCTCTTGGTTGACCATGCTGGTCTCGGTGTTCTCACCCCACAAAGCCACCGGCTGATGCTCATCCAAGCGCACCCGCAATCGATTTGGAAACTCTCTGCGCACCGTGGCTTTTCGCACCCAGGGCAGTTGCTCGAAAGTCGCCTTGGCCTGCTGCAGGTCCAGCGTGAAAAAGTTACCCGCCAGCTGCGGCATGACATTGGCCCGCAAAGTCACTTCGTTGTGGTGCGCGGTATCGCCATACACAGCCATTTTTTGAATCGCAAATACCGGATGGCGCAAGGCCCACCACGCTGCAGCGCCCAGACTCATGCACAGCACCCCCACCACCAATACTGCAGAGGTGATGTTCATCAGGCGAATGTCCCAAGGCAAAGGTGTCCACTTTTTCATGCAGTCCCTCCTTGCTGAGCCGGGTGTTCCAGTCCTGCGCTGTGCAGCAATTGCACACACAAAGCTTCATACGAAATGCCCGCTGCACGCGCCGACATGGGCACCAGTGAATGCCCCGTCATGCCCGGTGATGTATTGATTTCCAGCAAATAAGGTTGGCGCGTAGCCGCATCGATCATCACATCGATGCGTCCCCATCCCTTGCAGCCCAGCACCTTGTAGGCCTTGCGCACCAAGGCCTGAATCGCCTGTTCTTCGCCTGCAGGTAAACCGCAGGGCACCAGATACTGGGTGTCGTGGGTGAAGTATTTGTTGTGGTAATCGTAATTGCCCTCTGGAGCTACGATGCGAATCACAGGCAATGCGCGCGCCTGATCGCCTTCGCCCAGGACGGGGCAAGTCACCTCGTCGCCGGCAATGAATTGCTCGCACAAAATATCGGCATCGCAAGCAGCGGCCTGCGCCAAGGCGCTGGGCAATTGCTCCGCGCTCATGACCTTGACGACGCCAATGGAAGAGCCTTCGCTGGCGGGCTTGACGATCAGGGGCAAGCCGAGTTGAGCGACCAAGGCCGACAGATCCAGTTGCTGCCATTGATCACGTCGCACCAAAACGTAAGCCGGTGTCGGCACCCCTTCAGCGATCCACACCCGTTTGGTCATGGTTTTGTCGATCGCGATGCTGGACGCCATCACACCGGAACCGGTGTAAGGAATGCCCAGCAACTCCAGCGCACCTTGCACCGTGCCGTCCTCCCCAAAGCGGCCATGCAAGGCAATAAAGCAACGCACAAAACCTTCGCGCTTGAGTTCAACCAAGTCGCGCTCTGCAGGATCAAAGGCGTGGGCGTCAACGCCTTGCGCAAGCAATGCCTTCAGCACACCTTGGCCCGACATCAATGAGACCTCACGCTCGGCCGAACGCCCGCCCATCAACACAGCCACTTTACCGAACACAGCTTGGGCGTGACTCATGTGACACCTCCCAGCGTCACCACCTGTGCGGGCACAGCGCCAATCGAGCCTGCGCCCATGCACATCACCACATCACCGTTGCGGGCGTTGTCCAAAATGGCTTGCGGCATGTCGGCGATGGCGTCGATGAACACAGGTTCTACTTTGCCGGCCACGCGCAATGCGCGCACCAAAGAGCGGCCGTCGGCGGCGACAATCGGCGCTTCGCCGGCGGCATAGACTTCAGCCAACAACACCGCATCAGCCCCTTGGCCGATGACTTTGACAAAGTCCTCGAAGCAATCGCGGGTGCGACTGTACCGGTGCGGCTGAAACGCCAAGACGATGCGCTGACCCGGGTAGGCGCCGCGCGCGGCGACCAAGGTGGCGGCCATCTCCACCGGGTGATGACCATAGTCGTCGATGACGGTGAAATGACCGCCGCCCTGCGCCGCAGGCACTGCCACTTGGCCATAGCTCTGAAAGCGCCTTCCCACGCCTTTGAAATGTGACAAGGCACGCACCACGGCGGCGTCAGGCACATTCAACTCTACCGCCACGGCCATCGCTGACAAAGCATTGAGCACGTTATGCACACCGGGCAGGTTCAACACCACGTCCAAGTCGGGCAATGTCACACCATTGCGGCGTTGCACGGTGAAATGCATTTGTCCCTGGTGCGCCCTGACATTCACAGCGCGCACCTGCGCACCTTCATTCAAACCATAAGTGGTCACAGGCCGCGCCAACTGCGGCAAGATGCTGCGCACACCGGCATCATCGGCACACACAATGGCGGTGCCGTAAAACGGCATGCGGTGTAAAAACTCGACAAAGGCAGACTTCAAGCGCTCGACATCATGGCCATAGGTTTCCATGTGATCGGCGTCGATGTTGGTCACCACCGCCATCACTGGCAACAAGTTCAAAAATGAGGCGTCTGACTCGTCGGCTTCCACCACGATGTAGTCTCCGGTTCCCAATTTGGCGTTGGCGCCGGCGCTGTTCAAGCGCCCACCAATCACAAAGGTCGGGTCCAAACCGGCTTCAGCCAACACGCTGGCGACCAGACTGGTGGTCGTGGTTTTGCCATGGGTGCCCGCAATCGCGATGCCCTGCTTCATGCGCATCAACTCGGCCAGCATCACCGCACGCGGCACGATGGGGATGTGTCGCTCGCGCGCCACCCGTACTTCAGGGTTATCGGCATGGACCGCCGTGGAGGTCACCACCGCATCGGCGCCGTGCACATGGTCTGGACCATGGCCCACAAAGGTCTGAATACCCAAAGCCGCCAAACGGCGCAGGGTGGCGCTGTCGCTCAGATCGGAGCCTGAAATGGTGTAACCCAAATTGAAAAGCACTTCGGCAATGCCGCTCATCCCCGAGCCGCCGATGCCAATGAAGTGAATATGGCGAATGGCATGTTTCATCGTGCCAACTCCTCGCATGCAGTGACCACGTCGTGTGTGGCTTGGGTTTTTTTCTGCGCCCAGGCCGCCTCGGCTTTGGACAACAATTCGCCGCGGGTCATGGTGCGCCACTGGGCGGCCAAGGTGGCCGCCGTCAATTGCGCTTGGGGCATCAACCAGCCACCGCCCTGTTGCACCAAAAACTGTGCATTGGTGGTTTGATGGTCATCGACCGCGAAGGGGAAAGGCACAAACAAGGCTGCAGCGCCAACGGCGGCAATTTCGGTCACCGTGCTGGCGCCCGCGCGGCAGACGATCAAGTCGGCTTGGGCGAAGGCCGAAGCGGTGTCGTCAATGAAAGGCGTCAACTCGGCCTGCACACCAGCGGCCTGGTAATTGGCGCGCAAAGCCTCAATTTGTTTGGCGCCGCTTTGGTGAATCACTTGGGGCCGCTCGGCCTCGGGCAGCAACGCCAGGGCTTGCGGCACCACATCGTTCAAAGCCTTGGCACCTAAACTGCCGCCCACCACCAGCACCTTCAAAACACCGCTGCGACCGGCAAACCTCTGCGCGGGTGAGGCTTGCTGGGTGAACGCTTGACGCAGCGGATTGCCCACCCATTGCGCACCGGGCATGACATGAGGGAATGCGGTGAAGACCTGCTTGGCCAGTTTGGACAGCCAACGGTTGGCCATGCCCGCGACAGAATTTTGCTCATGCAAGACCAAGGCAGAACCTGACAGATACGCCATCACGCCACCCGGAAATGACACATAACCGCCCATGCCCAGCACCACATCAGGCCGCACGCGGCGCATCACCGCTGCACTTTGGCCGAGGGCTTTGAGCAAGCGCCAAGGCAACCATGCCAGTGTTTTCAATCCCTTGCCGCGCAGGCCACCGAATTCAATGGTCTCCAGCGCAAAGCCGCGCCCAGGCACCAGTTCGCTCTCCATGCTGCCCGGCGTGCCCAGCCAATGCACGCGCCAGCCCTTGTCACGCAAGGCCTGCGCCACGGCCAGCCCCGGGAAAATATGGCCCCCGGTGCCGCCCGCCATGATCAACGCGCAAGGATGCGAACTCATGCCCGGCCTCCACGCATCATTTGTTTGTTTTCCGCGTCAATGCGCAAAACGATGGCGATGGCCACCATATTCAGCAAAATGGCCGAGCCACCGTAACTCATCAACGGCAGGGTCAAGCCTTTGGTGGGCAAGGCCCCCAGGTTCACCCCCATGTTGATGAAGGACTGAAAGCCAATCCAAATGCCCACGCCCTGTGCCACCAAACCCGCAAAAACCCGGTCCAGGGCAATCGCTTGACGACCAATCACCATGATGCGTCGGCTCAGCCACATGAACAATGAAATCACGCTCAGCACGCCCACCAAGCCAAACTCTTCACCAATCACGGCCAGCAAAAAGTCGGTGTGCGCCTCGGGCAACCAGTGCAGCTTTTCCACACTGCCGCCCAGACCGACGCCCAAAATTTCACCCCGGCCAATGGCAATCAAGGAGTGCGATAACTGATAGCCTTTGCCCAAGGCATGTTTCAAATCCCAAGGATCGAGGTAGGCAAAAATCCGTTCGCGTCGCCACTCCGAGGTCATGATGATCATGGCAAAAATCATGACCAAGACGCCCAAAATCAAAAAGAACATGCGGGCGTTGACACCACCCAAGAACAAGATACCCATGGCGATGATGGCGATCACCAAGAACGCCCCCATGTCAGGCTCGGCCAGCAATAAAATACCCGCCAAGGCCACGGCAGAGCCGATCGGCAACACCGCGCGAAAGAATCGCTCTTTCACATCCATCTTGCGCACCATGTAGTCGGCGGCATAAATGATGACCGCCAGCTTGGCGAATTCAGAGGGTTGGAAATTCATGATGCCCAGCGAAATCCAACGCCGTGCCCCGTTGACACCTTTGCCCACATGGGGAATCAACACCGCCACAAGCAACAGCAGTGACACCACAAACAAAGGACGTGCCATTTTTTCCCAAGTTTCCATCGGCACCTGAAAAGCCAATAAAGCGACGGCAAATCCGATGGCGATAGAAACCACATGCCGAACCAGAAAATGGGTTTGTGCATAGCGCGCAAATTTGGGGTTGTCCGGCATGGCAATCGATGCGGAATAGACCATCACCATGCCCCACATGAGTAGCGCCACCACCACCCACACCAGGACTTGATCAATGCCCTGCAATTTACCTACCGTTTGGCCATTGCGCGCGTAATCGTAGTTACCCAGATTCACGGGCAACGCCCCTTCGGCCACCGGTTGGGCACCCATCCAGCCGCCGGTCAGCCCATGCAAAGTCAGCGCCCATTGGGTGGTCATGCGGTGCATGAACGTTGTCTGATCAGTGCTCACGCCAGCACCTCCAAGACCACGCCAGCACGTTCTGCGTGCGCAGCCACTGCTTGGCAGAAAACCGCTGCGCGGTGCACATAATTTTCAAACATGTCCAAACTGGCACAAGCGGGTGACAACAAAACCGCATCCCCCGCTTGGGCTGCCGCACCGGCCTTGGCCACCGCATCAGCCATGTCCTGGGCATCCCACAGGGGCACACCGACCTCTTGCAATTGCACACGAATGACGGGCGCATCTTGGCCGATCAAGACCACCGCACGTGCGAAAGCGGCCACCGCTTGTGCCAGCGGGGCAAAGTCCTGCCCCTTGCCGTCACCCCCCAAAATCACCACCACCCGTCGGTCTGCACCCAAGCCTTGCAGGGCCGCCACAGTGGCCCCCACATTGGTGCCTTTGCTGTCGTCAAAATACTCGACTTCGTCGATGACGCCGACCGATTCGACACGGTGTGGCTCGCCCCGGTATTCACGCAGGCCATACAGCATGGGTGCCAGCGCACAGCCAGTGCTGGATGCAAGCGCCAAGGCGGACAAGGCATTGACCGCGTTGTGCCGGCCGCGGATGCGCAGCGCATCGGCAGGCATTAAGCGTTGAATATGCAGCTCTTGTGCTTCGTCTTTGCGCCGTTTGTGCGTCTCATCCGCCTCGAGCGCACGCACCAACCAAGCCATGCCATGGAGCACTTCGATGCCAAAGTCGCCAGGACGCTGGGGCATGCCTGCGCCAAAAGTCACATGGTTGCGCACCATGGGTTTTTGCAACTTCACGCGCACAGGCTCGGGCAACATGGCCATCACGGCCGCATCGTCACGGTTCAACACCATCAAGGCATGTTGGCCGAAAATATGGGCTTTCGCCTGCGCATAGGCTTGCATGCTGCCATGCCAGTCCAAATGGTCTTGGCTCAAATTGAGCACGCTGGCCGCCGTGGGTTCAAACGCGCCAGCCGTCTCCAATTGGAAGCTGGACAATTCCAGCACCCAGACTTGGGGCAAGCCAATGTCTGAGGGCTTGTCGGATGTCGAGTCCGCACCCACGTCCAAGGCTGCAGTCAAGGTGTCCAGCAAAGTCGGGCCAATATTGCCTGCCACCAGAACCGACTTGCCTGCGCGCGCCACCAACTGGCCGGTCAACGACGTGACAGTGGTTTTGCCGTTGGTCCCGGTAATGGCCAAGACCTGTGGCGCGTAGCTGCGTTCGGTCTGCAGGTCGTGCAGAGCTTGTGCGAACAAGCTCAGCTCGCCCCCCACCCACAGGCCGCTGGTACGCGCTGCATCGAGCACGGGTGCTGTGACCTGCGGGGTCAGGCCGGGGCTGGTGAAGACAGCGCGAATGTCAGTGCCATGCACCAACTCAGCAGTCAAGGGGCCGCCGACAAAGCGCACCGCAGGCAATTCCCGCTGCAACGCTGGCAACTGCGGCGGATGCGCGCGTGTATCGGCCACCACCACCTCAGCGCCCAAGCGCACACACCAGCGGGCCATGGCCATGCCGGAGGCACCAAGCCCGAGGATGAGGATGTGTTGACCTTGGAGTTGCTGCATCGCTTATCTCAGCTTCAAGGTGGACAAACCGACCAGGCACAGCAACATGGTGATGATCCAGAAACGAACCACCACCTGGGTTTCTTTCCAACCGCTCTTTTCAAAGTGGTGGTGCAAAGGGGCCATTTTCAAAATGCGTCGGCCTTCGCCAAATTTTTTCTTGGTGTACTTGAAGTAACTCACCTGCAACATCACCGACACGGCTTCGGCCACAAAAATACCGCCCATGATGGCCAAGACAATTTCTTGGCGCACGATCACCGCGATCGTGCCCAAGGCGGCGCCCAAGGCCAAGGCCCCAACATCGCCCATGAACACTTGCGCGGGGTGGGTGTTGAACCATAAAAACGCCAAACCCGCACCGGCCATGGCGGCGCAAAAAATCATCAACTCACCGGAACCAGGAATGTAGGGAAAGATCAAATACTTGGAATACACCGAGCTGCCGGTGACGTACGCAAAGACCCCCAAAGCCGAACCCACCATGACCACCGGCATGATGGCCAGGCCATCCAAGCCATCAGTCAAATTCACCGCATTGCTGGCGCCGACGATGACCAAATAAGTCATCACCACAAAACCGAGCACACCCAACGGATAGCTGACTTCTTTGAAGAATGGCAAGAACAAGCCAGCCTTGGGCGGCAAGCTCACATCAAAGCCCGAGATCACCCATTTGAAGAACAGATCCAGCACCCGCATATTGGAGTTCTCGGAAATGCTGAAGACCAAATACAAAGCCGCCAGCAAACCAATCACCGACTGCCAGAAATACTTCTCCCGCGAGCGCATGCCTTCGGGGTCTTTGTTCACCACTTTGCGCCAGTCATCGACCCAGCCAATAGCACCAAAGCCCAAAGTCACCAACAGCACGATCCAGACAAAGCGATTGGACAGGTCAAACCACAGCAAGGTAGATAAGGCGATGCTCAGCAAAATCAACACGCCGCCCATGGTGGGGGTGCCACTTTTGGCCAGATGGCTTTGCATGCCATAGCCGCGCACGGGTTGCCCAATTTTCAGTGATGTCAAATGGCGAATCACCCAAGGCCCGGCCGCCAATCCCATCAACAAAGAGGTCATCGCAGCCATGACAGCCCGAAAGGTGATGTATTGAAAAACACGCAAAAATCCCCACTCCGGGGACAGTGTTTGCAACCACTGCGCCAAACTAAGCAGCATGTCGAAGCTCCCCCATGTGCTGTGTGTGCGCACTCAAAACATCGAGCACCCGCTCCATCTTCATAAAGCGTGAGCCTTTGACCAAGATGCTGTTGAACTGCGGCAACACCTTCAAGACATGCGCCTGCAAGGCGGCGATGTCCTCAAAATGTTGGCCACCATGAAAGGCCTGTGTGGAGCTCAGACTCATGCTGCCCAGGGTCAGCAGCTGGGTCAACCCACGGGTGCGGGCATAAGCGCCCACTTCGGCATGGAATTCAGGACCTTGATCGCCCACCTCGCCCATGTCGCCCAACACCAGCAGTTGCGGCCCTGGCAATTCGGCCAAGACATCAATGGCTGCGCGCACCGAGTCGGGATTGGCGTTGTAGGTGTCATCCACCACGGTCAGTGCGTGCACACCCTGGGGCAGGGCCACTTGCAAGGCCAAAGCCCGCGAACGCCCTTTGACCGGTTCAAACAGCTTCAAGCCTTGCACAATGGCCTCCATGGGCACGCCTGCAGACAAGGCACAAGCGGCGGCGGCCAAGGCGTTTTTCACGTTGTGCCGACCTGCCACATGCACGCGACAGGGCTTGGACAGTCCAGCCGTTTGCAGCTCAAAATGCCAAGCACCTGCAATCCATTGAGGCTCACTGCAAGAGACGTCCGCTGCGCCGAAACCAAAAGTCATGACAGCGCGCTGTGCAGCCATTTGTTGCCACAAAGCGGTGTAGTCGTCATCGATCGGCAGCACCGCACGGCCGCTGCCTGCCAGACAGCCAATCACCGCGCCGTTTTCACGCGCCACGGCTTGCACGCTGCCCATGTATTCTTGGTGTTCTCGCTGCGCGTTGTTCACCAAGGCCACCGTGGATTGGGTCAGCTGTGCCAGATAGGCGATCTCGCCGGGGTGGTTCATGCCCAACTCCACCACCGCCAGGGTGTGGTGGGCGCGCAAGTTGAGCAAGGTCAGGGGCACCCCGATGTCGTTGTTCAAATTGCCTTGCGTGGCCAAACTGGTTTGGGGCTGGGCCACACGCAAAATACTCGCCAACATTTGCGTCACCGTGGTCTTGCCGTTGCTGCCGGTCACCGCGATCAAGGGCAAATCAAACTGCCTGCGCCAACCTGCGGCCAACTGACCCAAGGCCAAACGCGCATCTGGGACCACGATCGCAGCCATGCCGATGGCTTGGGCGTTGTCTCGACCTGAGGCCTCGCACAGCACGGCCACCGCCCCCATGTCTTTGGCTTGCGCAATGAATTGAGCCCCGTCAAAACGCTCGCCGCGCAAGGCCACAAACAAATCGCCGGCGCGCAAAGTGCGGGTATCGGTGTGTACGCGCTGCACTTGCACAGCGCCGTCGCCATGCAAAGCAGCCGCGTCCAACCACGGCAGCAGGGTGCTGAGCGATAACTGCATGCCCATCAAGGCACCTCCGGCGCACTTTGCGCCGCCAAACGCTGCAACACCCGCTGCGCATGCTCTATATCGGAGAAAGGATGTCGCACGCCGCCAATGTCTTGGTAGTCTTCGTGCCCTTTGCCCGCAATCAGCACCACGTCATGAGGACCCGCTTCGGACAGGATTTTTTCGATCGCCAAAGCGCGGTCCACGATCACGCGGGCATCCAATGGACTGCGCATGCCCAAGGACATTTGCTCCAAAATGTGCACCGGATCCTCAGACCGCGGGTTGTCACTGGTGAGCACCACCTGATCGGCCACCTGCTCAGCGGCGCGGGTCATCAAGGGTCGCTTGGAGGGGTCCCGGTCACCGCCACAACCCATCACACACCACAACTGTCCTTGGCGGTGTGTCGCCACATTTTTCAAAGCCTGCAAGGCCTTGGCCACGGCATCAGGCGTGTGGGCATAGTCCACTACCGCCATCGGCAAGTGACTGCCCACCACGGGGATCATTTGCATGCGACCGGGAACCGCAGACAGCTTTGCGCAGGCTTGGACAGCCGACCTCAAATCAAAACCCAGCGCGCGCAAGACGGCAATCACCCCCAGCAGGTTGTCGATATTGAAGTCGCCAATCACCGCGGTTTGCAAGGTCTGAGTCTGCGCGCCCTCCACAATCTCCAAGGCCAAACCGGCTTGCACCGAAGCCACTTGACGTGCCTGCAAACGGCCTGCGCCACCGACGCGCGAGCAGGTCCAAACATCCAGGCTTTTGTGCTGCAGCGATTGGGCCAGTTCTGCGCCAAACGGATCTTCGATGTTGATCACACAAGACTTCAATCCCGCCCATGCAAACAAGCGGGCCTTGGCCTGGCCGTAGCTGGCCATATCGCCGTGGTAATCCAAATGGTCTTGCGTCAAATTGGTGAACACCGCGACACGCACTTGGGTGCCATCTAAACGATGTTCCTTGATGCCGATGGAGGACGCCTCCATGGCCACGTAACGCACTTGCTGATCGGCAAAAGAGCGCAATTGACTTTGCAACAAAACAGCATCAGGGGTGGTCATGCCCGTTGAGGCCAAAGCGGAGACAACCCCCGTGCCCAGGGTCCCAATCA
>CANGEE010000046.1 GCA_947452635.1 Comamonadaceae bacterium
AAAAGCTCAAGCTTTCAAAGGAAAGACGGGGTCCACTTCGCGGTAATCCCTGGGAATGATCACCTTGATGTCGCCCTTGACCACTTGGGTCATCAAAGGCTGAGCGCCCATGTTTTGCCCGTTGACAAACTGGGTGGTGCCATAGGGCATGATGTGGTCCGAAAAAGTGCTCTTGGCCAAGGCGTCAATGATGGCCGCGCGATCGGTCGACTTGGCGCGCTCAATGGCATCGCCCAACAAGCGCATGGCGGTGTACGCCATGAACACTTCGTAGCTGAAAAACAAGTTTTTGGCTTCCACCCGTTTTTTCAGTTCCAACGAGCGCTTGTCCTTGGGGTTGAACCAATGGTTGCAATCGATGATGCCGTTGGCGGCTTCAGGGAACTCTTTGACAAACTTGTAGCTCGATGCTGCGCCACCCAAGACCGAGTAAATCGCTTTAGGGGTGACTTTTTGCTGCTGCATGGTGCGCACCAGCAAGGCGTACTCGTTGTAGTAATTGGCCGGTATCACGATGTCCGGGTTGATCTGTTTCATGCGCAACACGATGTTGTTGAAATCACGTGTTGGGTTGGCATGCTTGACGATTTCTTTGACGTCATAGCCATAACCGGGCAGTTCGCGCGCCAGCAAATTGGCTGTGCCGGTGCCAAACAAAGACTCTTCGTGAATGATCATCACGGTACGGGCAGGCTTGCCGGCTGCGGTATTGAGCACGTGCAAATTGGCCACAGCCACTTCTGCGCACTTCTTGTAGCCGGGGCCAAAGCGGAAAGTGTTTTTCAAACCCCGTTCAACGATTTGATCGGCCACACCCACGTCCACCACATGGGGCAAGTTGTACTTGGCGGCCGCTTGCGTGGTGGCCAAACAAATGGCCGAAGCAAAAGCACCCACAATGGCGCTGACGCCCGCTTCGTTCATTTTTTCAACTTCCGCCACCCCGGCTTGGGGTGTGGACTGGGCGTCGCCTAACAAAGCTTCGATGTGAGCCCCGCCCAGCGACTTGATGCCACCGGCTTTGTTGATGTCTTCAATGGCCATCAGCACGCCTTCGCGGCACTGCTGGCCCGAGTACGCCAGTGCACCGGTGACGGGGTGCAAGACCCCCACTTTCACGGTTTTGGGCTGTGCGCCACCCACCATTGGAAAGGCCAGGGTGGAAGCGGCCACCGCCGATTGCCCCATAAACTGACGACGTGAAGTCATGATGTGCTCCTTTGAAAAAATCAATGAAAATTAGCCGTTAACTCTTTGCTGACCCAAACTTTGGCGTCGATACCACCGACTCGCGACAACTGCATTTGGTATTCATAGCGGTCCGGACGGTACAAGCCATGGAGCCACTGAATGGGCTTGTCGTCAACATCGAAAATCAGACGATTCACCGCCAGCAAAGCCGAACCGACAGCGACATCCAAATGAGGCGCCATGCTGGCATCGGCCAATTTGGCCGAAATGCTTTGCTCGGCACGGCCCACCTTGACCCCGGACTCCTCCAGCAGCATCAGGATGGGTTTTTTGGCCAGCTCTTTGCGGCCAAAACCACTGGCAATGTTGTCGGGAATCCAGGTGGTGATATGCGACAGGGGGCCTTCTTTGGTGTAACGCACCCTTTGGGCTTTTTGCACCCAACCCTGGTCGGGCAATTGCAAGGCGCTGGCCACGTCCATGGGCGCCGTCATGCGCACCACCGACAGCACCTTGACCGAAGTGCTCAAACCCATGGTGACCAGATTCTCCAGCAAACCCGTCAAACGTGCTTGTTGGGATTTGGTGTACCCCCCTGCGGCGGGTGAGGTGCTGCGCTTGACCAGTGAGCGGGTACCGCGTCCTGGTTCACGGCTGATCAGTCCTTCTTGCGCCAACTGCGCCAAGGCGCGGCGAATGGTCACCCGAGCGACCGCGTAATGTTCCATCAAGGCCAACTCGCTGGGCAAACCTTGGTCAAATTTGCCTTCGTGCAATTGCTCACGCAAGACCAAATACACCTGATGGTATTTGGGCAAGGGCATGAGCGCATTCATGACCTTATTGTTCTATCAGTTCTATTGACCTGTCAATAGGACATTTGAAAAAGGCATGATTTCAGGCCATCTTTCAGACCCACAGAAAACGTCTGAGCCATTTCGTGTATCAAAGTACCTGTAACTCACCGGTATCTGAGCGACGGCTCCTTCCCAGACGGTGGGCCCCGACGTCATGAAAGTTTGCCTTCCTCAAGGGCGGCTGTAAGACACTTGGTATTGCGCCCAATAGGCGGCGTTGAGGCGATCGAGTCGCACCCGCCCCCCGGTCGAGGGCGCATGGACAAAGCGTCCTTCGCCGACAAAAATGCCAGCGTGGGTGGATTCCCCCCCTTTGCTGAATACAACCAGATCGCCCGTACGCACATCCTTGGGATCCAGCGGATATCCCCATGACTTCAGTTCAGTTACCGTGCGGGGCGACTTGAGTCGGGCACTTTTTTGGTAAACGTGGGCAATCAAGCCGCTGCAATCAAAACCGGACTCGGGCGTATTCCCGCCCCAGCGGTAAGGTGTGCCGACCAAGCCGATGGCGTAAACGGTCACGCCTTTAGCGTCTTCGGCACTCAGGCGAGAGGGTGGGGCTTGCTGCACGGTCGCCATTCGGTTGGGTGGCGTGGAGCACGCGGCCAGCAGGGCTGCCGCAAACCAAAGCACAAGGCTGCACAGCCTGGCGGCGTGAAGTTTCAGCGCCGCACGGTGGCGGCGATCCAAAGGCAAAAAAAGAACGTGGTGCATGGTCGAAAGAGTTCTTTGCTATTTTGCCGTCAACTCAGTAACATGCCAAACATCAAAAATGATAGAGACACCCCATGGATTTGATTAATTCGGTATTTCCGGTCCGTTACTCGGCATTTGTGCTGATTATTTTGAGTTTCATCATTTCATCATTTGCCTTTATCGCCACAGGCCAATGGAGCTTGCTTGTGTGGATTTTGGGTGGTTTGATCGTTGTGGGACTTCATGATGTCCAACAAAAGCGCCACGCCATTTTGCGCAATTACCCCGTCATCGGTCATTTGCGGTTTTTGCTGGAGTTTATTCGGCCTGAAATTCGGCAGTATTTTATCGAGGGCGATGCCGAAGCTGTGCCTTTTTCTCGCGCCCAACGCTCGCTGGTTTATGCCAGAGCCAAGGGTCAATCCGACAAACGTCCCTTTGGCACCCAACTGGATGTGCGCGCGCCAGGTTACGAGTGGATCAACCACTCGGTCGCACCTTCGCAGCTTGCCGGCCATGATTTTCGTGTGCGTGTGGGCGGCTACGACGGCACGCAGCCCTACGACATCAGCCTGTTCAACGTTTCGGCCATGAGCTTTGGGGCTTTGAGTGCCAACGCCATCATGTCGCTCAATTTGGGGGCCAAGATGGGCGGTTTTGCGCATGACACGGGCGAGGGCTCGATCTCGCGCCACCACCGCACCCACGGCGGTGACTTGATTTGGGAGATCGGCTCGGGTTATTTTGGTTGCCGCACCGAAGACGGGCATTTCAGCGATGAGAAATTTGTCATCAATGCCACCGACCCGCAGGTCAAGATGATCGAGATCAAACTCAGCCAAGGCGCCAAGCCGGGGCATGGCGGCGTGCTGCCGGGCCCCAAGGTGACCGAAGAGATTGCCGAGGCACGCGGCGTGAAAGTGGGCGAGGACTGTGTATCACCTGCGGCCCACAGCAGTTTTTCCACGCCGCTGGAATTGATGGCTTTCATCCGCAAACTGCGTCAATTGAGTGGTGGCAAACCCGTGGGTTTCAAATTGTGCATCGGCCACCCCTGGGAATGGTTTGCCATGGTCAAAGCCATGCAGGAGACAGGTACCTGTCCGGACTTCATTGTGGTCGACGGTGCCGAAGGGGGTACCGGTGCCGCGCCACTGGAGTTTTCAGACCACATGGGCATGCCGATGTTGGAAGGCTTGCGGTTGGTGCACAACACCTTGTTGGGTGTGGGTTTGCGCGAGCGCATACGCCTGGGGGCCAGCGGCAAAATCATCAGCGGCTTTGATGTCGCCCGGACCCTGGCCTTGGGGGCCGACTGGTGCAACAGCGCGCGCGGCTTCATGTTTGCCTTGGGCTGTATCCAGGCGCAAACCTGCCACACTGGCAATTGCCCCACCGGGGTGACCACGCAAGATCCTCAGCGGCAAATGGCGCTGGTGGTGCCGAGCAAAGCCGAGCGGGTGAAGAACTTCCACCATCTCACCCTGGAATCTTTGCAAGAGTTGATGCAGTCGGCCGGCATTCATGCGCCGTCCGAACTCCAGTTGCATCACATTGAACGGCGCATCAGCGAGTTCGAAACCCATCCCCTGTCAGAGCTCATGCCCACCTTGGCTGTTGGGGCATTGCTCAATGAAGTGCTCGATGGGCCTGATGTGTTTCAGCGCTACTGGCCTCGCGCCAGTGCCCGCAGTTTTCAACTCAGCGCTTGACACCGGCTTAACACCCACCTTTCATCGCCAAGTCAGGGGGCCCAACCCCCGCCCAAAGCACGGTACAGATTGACCGTGTTTTGCGCATACTGGGCTTGCACCTGGATCAAAGCCTGCTGCGCGGTGAACAGGGCGCGCTCCGCGTCCAGCACATCCAAATAGCTGCTGGCACCTTGGGTGTAGCGCAGCTGCGCCAAGCGGCTGCGGTCTTGTTCGGCTTGGGTTTGGGCGGCCTGGGCATCCCATTGTGCCTTCAGTGTGGCGCGACTGGCCAAGCCGTCGGCCACTTCGCGAAAAGCGGTTTGCACGGTTTTTTCATACTGCGCCTGGGCAATGGCATGACTGGCTTGGGCGATTTTCAAATTGCTCTCGTTGCGACCGGCATCGAAAATAGGTTGCAAAATTTGTGCGCCAAAACTCCAGCCTAGAGGGCCGCTTTGAAACAACTGCGACAAGTCGTTGCTGGCCCGTCCCAAGGTGCTGGTCAGGGTGATTTTTGGGAAGAAGGCCGCGCGTGCTGCGCCGATATTGGCGTTGGCGGCTTGCAATTGGTATTCGGCCTGGGCCACATCGGGTCGGCCCAACAGCACTTGCGAGGGCAGGCCTGCAGGCACTTCAGGCCACCGCAGGGGCTGCCAGCTTGGGGTGGTGTCAGTGCGCAAAACCGTGGACACGACAGTGGGCGGCAGTGTCTGACCGACCAACAAGTGCAAGGCGTTCAAGTCCAAGGACTGCTGCCGCTGCAGTTGCGCCTGGGCAATGCGTGCCGATTCCAGCAGGCTTTGGGCTGAGCGCAGGTCCTGCAGTGGGCTGGCACCTTGGTCAAAACGCAATTGCAAGAGTTTGACCGCCGCTTCACGCGTGGCCAAGGTCTTGTCTGTGATGGCCAGCAAGGCTGTATCGCTTTGACAGGCCAGCAAGGTCGACGCCACGGCCGACAGCAAACCAATGTGCACGGTTTTACGCGCCTCTTGCGTGGCCAGGTACTGGGCGCGTGCTGCATCCGACAGCGTGCGCAGGCGCGAGAACAAGTCGACCTCGTACGCTGGCACCGCCGTGAGCGACAAACCGGCGCTGTAACTGCTGCTCAAGCTGCCCGAAGCGGTGGTTTGGCGCAAACCGCCAAGACCTACGTTGACGCTGGGCAACAGGTCTGCTTGTCGCACGCCCAATTGCGCTTGGGCGACTTCGATGTTCAACACCGCCACCCGCAAATCGCGGTTGTGGGCGATCGCCATCTCCAGCAGCGGTCGGAGAACCGGGTCTGTGGCAAACGGCGTGTTCTTCAGCGACAGGGACGCCTCCAGTGCCCCCGGTGTCAGCACCGAGGTCTGGCCGCTCCACTGGGCTTGCACCGGCCAATCGGGTCGGGTGTAGTGGGGTGCCAGGCTGCTGCAGCCCGGCAACAGGGCCAAGCCGATCAGGCCCACCAGCGACAAGGTATGGAACCGCACAGTGCGGCAGCGACTTGTGAAAGGTCGGCGGCTCATGGCTGAACCTCCTTGGGGCTGGACGGGGCATCCCCATTGGGCTCGTGAGCGTACATCTTGCGTTGGCGTTCACTGCCCTTGAAGATGCGGCGCACCACCACAAAGAACACGGGTACAAAAAACACCGACAAGGTGGTGGCGGTGATCATGCCGCCCATGACGCCGGTGCCGATGGCACGCTGGCTGGCCGAGCCTGCGCCACTGGCGATCACCAGCGGCAAAACGCCCAAGATGAAGGCCAGCGAGGTCATCAAAATCGGACGAAAACGCAGGTGCACAGCTTCGAGCACCGCGCTGACCACATCCTTGCCTTGGGCATGCAGGTCTTTGGCAAACTCGATGATCAGCACCGCGTTTTTCGCCGACAGGCCGATGATGGTGATCAAGCCGACTTTGAAGTAAATGTCGTTCTCCAGTCCACGCCAGGTGGTGGCCAGGGTCACGCCCAGCACACCCAGCGGCACCACCAAGATCACCGCAAACGGGATTGACCAGCTTTCATACAGTGCCGCCAGGCACAAGAAAACGGCCAGCAAGGAGAAGGCAAACAAGATCAAAGCGGTGGAGCCGGACAGCTTTTCTTCGTAGGACTGTCCGGTCCATTCAAAGGCAAAGCCGGGCGGCAGTTGGCCGGCCAGGCGCTCCATTTCGGCGATCGCCGCGCCCGTGCTTTGGCCCGGTGCCGGTTCACCGGCAATGCGCATGGTGGGGTAGCCGTTGTAGCGCACGGTCTGCATCGCGCCGGTGATCCATTGCGTCGAGGCAAACGAGGCAAAGGGCACGGGCTGGCCTTGGGCGTTGAGCGCATTGAGCCTTAGCAAGTCTTCGGCCTGCATGCGGGTGGTCGCGTCGGCTTGCACCACCACCCGCTGCAAACGCCCCGCATTGGGAAAGTCGTTCACATAGGCCGAGCCCAAAGCGGTGGACAAGGCGGTGTTGATGGCGCTGAAATTCACACCCAGCGCGCTGGCTTTGTCGCGGTCGATTTGCAGCTGCAATTGGGAAGCGTCTTCCAGGCCATCAGGCCGAACCGCCTTGAGCAAGGGGCTTTTGCTGGCCATGCCCAGCATTTGGTTGCGCGCCGCCAGCAAGGCGTCGTGTCCCAAACCACCGCGGTCCTGCAAGCGAAATGCAAAGCCGTTGGCACGGCCCAATTCCGGAATCGGCGGCGGACTCACGGGGAAAATAAAGGCGTCTTTGATCCCCATCAAGCCGCCAAAGGCTCGGCCCGCCAAAGCTTGCGCGGAATGGGCCATGCCCTCTCGTTGATCCCAGTCTTTCAGGGTGACAAAGCCCAGGGCGGCGTTTTGCCCGGTGCCCGAAAAGCTGAAACCCAGCACGCTGACCATGCTTTGGACTTCGGGTTGTTTGAGCATATAGCCCTCCACCTTGTCCATCACCTGCTTGGTACGGTTGACGGTGGCGCCCGGTGGCAGTTGCACATTGACCAGGATGTTGCCTTGGTCTTCGTTGGGCAAGAAAGAGGTTGGCAGGCGGTTGAACAGCACCACCACAGCGGCGATGATGGCCAGGTACACCACCAGCATGCGACCGGCACGGCGAATCAGGCGCGCCACCCAGCCTTCGTAGGTTTGCGTGGTGCGGGTAAAGCCCCGATTGAACCAACCGAAAAAGCCGGTTTGGGCATGGGCATGACCGGCTTGCACCGGCTTGAGCAAGGTGGCGCACAGCGCCGGGGTGAAGGACAGCGCCATGAAGGCAGAGATCAAGATCGAAATCACCATCACCGCTGAAAACTGGCGGTAAATATTGCCGATGGAGCCTTTGAAAAAAGCCAAAGGCACAAACACCGACACCAGCACCACGGTCACGCCCACGATGGCGCCCGAGATCTGGCCCATGGCTTTGCGCGTGGCCACCAAGGGCGGCAAGCCTTCTTCGTTCATGATGCGCTCAACGTTTTCCACCACCACGATGGCATCGTCCACCACAATGCCGATCACCAGCACCATGGCAAACATGGTCAGCACATTGATCGAATAACCCAGCGCATACAGACTGGCAAAGGTGCCCATCAAGGTAATGGGCACGACCAGGGTCGGGATGATGGTGTAGCGGATGTTTTGCAAGAACAAGAACATCACCAGGAACACCAGAAAAACGGCTTCAAGCAAGGTTTCGACCACTTGTTTGATGGAGATTTCCACAAACTTGGAGCTGTCGTAGGGGATGGTGGCTTGCACGCCGGGCGGAAAGTACTTGGACAGTTCGTCCAGCCGCTTGCGAATCGCCTTGGCCGTGGCCAGGGCATTGCCTGTGGGGGAGAGCTGCACACCGATGCCGCTGGACGGGTTGCCGTCTAATCGGGTTTGCGGGCTGTAGCTTTGTGCGCCCATTTCGATGCGCGCCACGTCTTTCAAACGCACTGCCGAACCATCCGGGTTGGCACGCAAAACGATGTCGCCAAATTCTGGGATGGTGCTGAGCTGGCCTTTGACCACCACGGTGGCGAAAATCGATTGACCGGGCAGATTGGGCAAATCGCCAATCGTGCCTGAGGCCACCTGTGCGTTTTGCGCTGCGATGGCGGCAGACACATCGGCCGCCGAGAGTCGGTAGCCGACCAATTTGGCTGGATCGATCCAGATGCGCATGGCGCGTTCCGTGCCAAACAACTGGGCTTGTCCGACGCCAGGGACGCGCTGAATTTCGGGCAGGATGTTGCGCGAGGCGTAGTCGCCCAAAGCCACCGGATCGAAGTCTGGATTGCTGGACGACAAAATCGTGAACAGCAAAAAGTTCGACCGCGATTTGTCGACGCGAACGCCTTGCTGCGTCACCGCCTGCGGCAAGCGCGGTGCGGCGCGGCTGAGGCGGTTTTGCACATCCACCTGCGCCAAGTCCGGGCTGGTGCCGGGCTCAAAACTCAGGGTGATCGAACCCGTGCCGTCGGCTTGCGCCACCGACTCCATGTACAGCAAACCGGGTGAGCCGTTCATTTCCCGCTCGATCACAGAGAGCACGCTGTTTTCAAAAGTTTGGGCCGAAGCGCCGGGGTAAGCGGCCGACACAATGATGGAAGGCGGTGCGACAGCTGGGTATTGGGCCACAGGCAGTTGGGTGATGGACACCGCGCCCAGCGCCAACACAAACAGGGCAATCACCCACGCGAAGATAGGGCGGTCAATGAAAAAGCGTGCCATGCGGTGACCTCAAGGACGCGCAGCAGCAGGTGTGCTGGCAGCGGCTTTGGCTGCGGGGTTGGACGGTGGGTTGGCGGCCGACGGGGCGGGTGCGGGTGTCCACGGTACTGGTTTGACGGGCGCGTCGCCCTTGATTTTCTGGAAACCTTCCACCACCACTTGCTCGCCTGCCTGCAGGCCTTCCAACACAATCCACTGACCGCCTTGTTGGCCATTGAGTTTGACTTTGCGGGTTTGAACTTTGCCGTCGCTGGCCACGACTTTGACGCTGTCGCTCTCGCCTGAGCGCAAGACCGCTTGCTGCGGCAACAACACGGCTTGCGCCGCAGTGGCTTGCTGGGATTGAATGCGGACAAACATGCCGGGCAATAAGAGCGCTTTGGGGTTGGGGAATTTGGCCCGCAGCGTCACCTGGCCCGTACCTGCATCCACCGTCAGATCCGAGAACAACAACTGTCCGGTGTGGGGGTAAACACTGCCATCTTCCAACACCAAATGGACCTGGGCGGCTCGGCTCAACTGCAATTTGCCACTGGCCATGTCGCTGCGCAGGCGCATGACCTCGCTGGCCGATTGCGTGAAGTTCACATACATCGGGTCAATTTGCTGCACCAAGGCCAGCGGTGTGGCTTCACCTTGGCCCACCAAAGCGCCTTCGGTGACCAGGGCACGGCCAATGCGCCCGGCAATCGGAGAGCGTACCGCGGCGTAATTCACATTCAGCTGGGCCGTGTCGATATTGGCCTGCGCCACCGCCACATCGGCCTGCGCTTGCTTGAAGGCGGCCACGGCGCTGACGTATTCTTGTTGGCTGATGGCATGGGCCTCCACCAGCGGTTTGTAGCGTTCCGCCTGCGCCTGCGCCTGCGTTAAATTGGCTTGGGCCTTGGCCCAATTGGCTTGCGCACTGCTCAGCGCCGCCTTGTAAGGGGCGGCGTCAATTTGAAACAGCGCTTGGTCTGCTGTCACATCACTGCCTTCTGTGAATTGATTTTTGAGCAAAATGCCCGCCACCCGGGCGCGCACCTGCGCCACCCGGTAGGCTTCGGTGCGGCCCGGCAGCTCGCTGGTCAAAGCCACCTTGGCAAATGCCGTGGTCACCACGCTGACCTCGGCGGGCGGTGGCGCGCTTGCACTGCCTGGGGCACCTGGTGCTGCACCCGAGGCTGGTGGGGTGCCCGATGGGCAGCCGCACAACAAACTGCTCAGCAGGCTGATGGCAACCCAAGGCAGGAGGGTCTTGGCTTTCAGGGAGCGGTGTGGGTGAGGTGCGCTGGCCAGCATGCGGATGCTTTCAATCAAATAGCAGAAAAAGGGGACGGGCAGGAATCGCTGTTCGCTCAGATGTGGCTCGCGCCGGTTTGGCACCCGAGCAGCAGGGGAAAAGGCCCCAGACCGATGAAATTCAGTATAGCAAGCGCCTGGGTCTTCACTGCGCTGGGCTGTGCCACAATCGCCGCCTTCTGTCCGATGGGCGTCTGTGCGACTCCGCGAGGGGCAGAAAACCCCCTACGTCCACCATGCCCTATGGCCCACCAGTCAATATGTTCAACATCCTCCCCGGCACTTTAGGGATTGATTTCGGCACCTCCAATTCCGCGGTCTCCTGGGCGCAAGGCGTGGACCCATCGCGCTTGATCGCCCTCGAGGGCGAGGCCACGACCTTGCCCACAGCTTTGTTTTTTGACGCTGAGACGGGCCAAACCCATTTCGGTCGAGAGGCTCTGGCCCTGTATCTGGCCGGACATGAAGGGCGATTGATGCGCTCGCTCAAAAGCCTTTTGGGCAGTCCTTTGTTGATGGAGCGCACCAGCGTGAACCACCAATCGGTGAGTTTTCAAGACATCATTGGCTTGTTTTTGACCGAGTTGGTGGCCCGCGCCCGCGCCCGACTGGGCGGCTTGCCCCAGCGTCTGGTGATGGGACGGCCGGTGCACTTTGTCGACGACGACCCGGAAAAAGATGCCTTGGCCGAGCGCATGCTTTTGCAAGTGGCCGAAAAATTGGGTTTTGCAGAGGTCCGTTTTCAATTGGAGCCGATCGCGGCGGCTTTGGATTACGAGCGCCGATTGCACGAGGAGCGCACGGTGCTGGTGGTCGATATCGGGGGCGGCACCTCGGACTTCACGGTGGTTCGCCTGGGGCCACAGCGCTTCAAACACGCGCAACGCCAGACCGATATCTTGGCCACTGCGGGCGTGCACATAGGCGGAACTGACTTTGACAAACAGCTGAGCTTGTCGCAACTGATGCCTGTGCTGGGCTACAAACACAGGGGTGCCGATGGCCGCGAGGTGCCCAGTCGCCCCTTCATCGACCTGAGCACCTGGCATTTGATCCACTGGCAGCAAAGCCCCAAGGCCATCCGCGATGCCCAGGCTTTGCGCGTCAATTACACCGATCCTGTTTTGCACGATCGCTTGATGACCGTTTTGCGCCAGCAACTGGGCCATGGTTTGGCGCACCGTGTGGAGCAGGCCAAGATTGCTTGCGCGCTGGGCGCACCGCAGCAGACCCTGGACTTGGACTTGGTGGAGACCGGCTTGTCGGCGCACATGGCGGCCAGTGACTTGGCCACACATTTACAGGCCCTGCTGGCCCAGGTGGTGACCTGCGCCCAAGCCTGTGTGGGCCAAGCCGGTTTGCAGCCGGCCCAGATCGATGCGCTCTACCTGACGGGCGGCTCATCCGCCTTGCAAGCCTTTCAGCACGCTTTGCGCGCCGCCTTCCCGCAGGCCGAGTTGGTCACGGGCGACTTGCTGGGCGGTGTGGCTGCTGGTTTGGCTTATGGGGCGACCAGCGCTTAACCCAGGTCAATCCCAGTTCAAACCCAAGCCAAATGCTTTTCCAGCAGCGCTTGGGCAATGCTTTAGCGCAGGGGACTGGCGGGCGCGATGGATGCGCCTTCGATGTGGTGCTTTTTCAAGGCCTCGGCGACAAAACCCGAGGCCTTCATGTCCTCGACAAATTGGCGCAAATAGCTTTGTGCCTGCGCATCACGGCTTTTGGGCAGGCCCATGGCTTGCTCAATGACCATGAAGCGGCCCGGCAGCAAGCGCAAGTGGGGCAAGCGGGCCGCGTCCGATTGCAGTTGCTGCTTGACACCGGCGGCCACGTCAAGTTGTTCACTTAAAAAATAATCCACCGTGGTGGGGGAGGTGGGCGCGCGCTGCAATTGGGCTTGCTTGATTTCGCGTGTCAGGTACAGGTCGTAGGCACTGCCTTTGCCTACAGCGATGCGAATACCGGGGCGGTCGACTTGCTCATTGCGCTGCAGCGCAGAGTCTTGGCGCACCAGGTAACTGCCTTCAATCAAAACATAGGGCGCGGTGAAAGCAATGCCTTGGCCGCGCAGCGGGTCGACGGCAAAAAAACCCACATCGGCTTGCTCGTTGCTCACCGCGTCCACCGATTTGCCTGCGGCATCGAACACCACCAAGGCCAAACCCACACCGAGGCGACGGGCCAATTCGCCGGCCAAGTCCACCGAGACCCCGATGGCTTGCCCGGTGCTGGGGTCTTTTTGAGCGAGGATGGGGTTGCCCACGTTGATGGCTGCACGCAGCGTGCCGGTGGGTGCAAATTGTGATGCGAGGGATGTCATGGTTTGGGCATGGGAAATTGTGGCGCAAAAGACCCCGGCGACAGCACCCCAAAGCCAGCGTTTGGAAAAATGCAATCGCACAGCAGGGCGGGACGGTACACAAAGAATCGAAAGTGGCATGGTGTTTCAATGGAACTGGGCGACAGTTTCGCAGGCTTTGGCCGCCATCTTGAGCCGCCCGGGCGACAGCAGGTACAGACAAACCCGAATGCCACGGCGCCGCATGCTGCATAGTATTGGCTTGACGAAGCGCCTGTCCGTGCGCTTTGCATCCAAGGAACCCTCTATGAAATTCCAAATCTTGAAGAACGCGCTGAGCAGCACGCTGCTGACAACGGCCTTGACCCTGGGGGGCAGCATCGCCCTGCCGGCCCTTGCACAAGCCGACAAAGCGGCCGTTGCCACGGGCAAAACCGAGCTGCTGTGGCTGAGCCAGGCGGGTTTTCGCATTCAAAGCCCCGGTGGTAAAACCATTGTGATCGACCCCTGGATCACCGGTGCGCCCAAAGCACCTGCAGCGATAAAGGCTGATTTGTCGGCCTTGGGCAAAGTGGACATGTTGTTGGTGACCCACGCCCACGTCGACCACTTGGGTGATGCCCCCGTCTTGGCCAAGATGAACAATGCAGTTCTGTATGGCCCCGCCGACATGGTCACCCCCTTGATCACCTTGGGTTTGTTGCCCGCCAATTTGGGCCACCGTTTCAACAAAACGGGCAATATCAAACCATTCCCTGGCATCAAGGTCACGGCCGTGGCGGCTGAGCATTCTTCTTTGATTGTGTACAACAACCCCACCACCGGCAAACCGGAGTCCCACCCTGCGGGTGAAGCCGTGGGCTACATCATTGAATTGGAAAACGGTTTCAAGATCTGGCACATGGGCGATACGGGTTTGTTTGGCGATATGAAGTTCATTTTCGACCGTTACAAGCCCGATTTGGTGATGATTCCGATTGGCGGCAACTTCACCATGGACCCCGAAGACGCGGCTTTTGCAATCAAGACTTGGGTGCCCGCCAAGATGGTGATGCCCATCCACTACAACTCCAGCCCGCTGACCAAAGGCACCTTGGCCGAATTCATGGAGGCAATGAAAGGCAGCAAAAGCCAGATCGTGCCCATGACCGAAGGTCAAACACTGGCGTTTTAAGTCCCTGAAGCGGTGAAAGCTGGCGTATCCTGTGCGCTGGTTTTCACATTTCTCCAGGGTGCTTGATGTTGTACAAATTCAAATCCAAAGCCACCCCTGACTTGATCATGCTGGGGCCAGATGCCCAGCGCCTGCTCAAGCTCATGGGTTCAGACGCGCCGAGCAAAGGCATTTTCACCGTCGCGCAGCAGCCGCAGGTGATGGCGGCGCTGGAAGCGGCCATTGCCCAAGACGAAGCCCGCTTGGCCCAAATTTCGACACAGCGCAGGCTAGACGGGTCTGAAGACAGTGGCGCCACCACTTCTGACGCCGTGAGCCTCAAGCGCAGAGCCCAGCCCTTTTTAGAGATGCTGCGCCGCAGCATGGCAGCCCAAGAAGATGTGGTTTGGGGTGTGTGAACGCGGCTGCAGGCCGCTGAAACTTCGTGTGAATCGTCACTGTGCCTTGCGCTGGAACGCCGATTTCAGGGTTTGAAGGCAGGGCCGGTTAGTTTAAAACCGGCTTGAATGCCGCGTTTTTTGAACCAACCTTGGTTCATCTCCAAGACAAAACGCACCGGTTTGCTTGAGCAATGGGCGTCGTCTGTCTGCGGCTTCATATCTTCTAAATTCACGATCGTGCCATCGTCCTCGACGAAGGCGGCGGTCAGTGCGGTCAAGGTGTTGCGCATCCAAAAGCACTGTGACGAGGCTTGCTCAAAGACAAACAGCATGCCCTCGTTTTGCGGCAAGTCTTTGCGCCACATCAGGCCGATTTGACGCTGCTCCGGGGTTTGCGCCAGTTGCGTGTCAATCAAATGCATGCCTGCGCCCAATTTCATGCGGGCCAGGCGGGTTTGAGGCTCCCCCTGGGCTTGGCTGAGGGCAGGTTGTCCAAGCAGGATGGCCAGCAGACAGGCCAGACGCATCAGGTGTGCAGATGAAAACATGAAAGAAGCGGCTCCAAGCTAAACAGCCTTGGAGTGTAAACGGCCCTATGCCACGCCATCACCCTGGATGCCCCATGCCACCCTCAAGGCCCGTCGGCTGTTGCCGTCGGTTGGCTGTCGTTCAGCTGGGGTCCGTCGGGTTCGCACTTGGGGCGGCGTTGGGCACCCCTTCCTCGGCGTGGATGTTCACAGCGGTCAGTCCTTTGGGGCCCTGGGTCACTTCGTACGCGACCCTCGCACCTTCTTTCAGGCTTTTGTAGCCATCCATGGTGATGGCCGAGAAGTGCGCAAAAACGTCGGCACCGCCCCCGTCGGGTTCGATAAATCCAAATCCTTTTGCGTCATTGAACCACTTGACTTTTCCAGTTGCCATGTTTGTCTCCGCCTTTTTGTCAGTTCAGTGTGATCTGCTCCAGTCGAAATTGTCAATTCGCACTTTTCCCATTCTTGGCTTGATTTGTTCCTTTGAGACAATTTTTTGGTGTTTTGCTGCTCTTTTTGCAAGGTCTTGTCGGTATGGCCCGTCAGATCCCCTTCAGGCTCGATAGAATGAAAATCATGGCAACCCGAAAACCTGTTTCTCCTGCGCTACCGCCACAACCCCATCGCACGGCAGATGGGGGTGATGCACTGGTTCTGGACCGCATCACCGACAAAATCAAGCCCCCGCAGATGCACCAAGTGCTGATGCTGAACGACGACTTCACGCCCATGGAGTTCGTGGTGCTGGTGATTCAGGAGTTTTTCAGCAAAGACCGCGAGTCGGCCACCCAAATCATGCTCAAGATTCACCTCGATGGCAAAGCCGTGTGTGGCGTTTATTCCAGAGACGTCGCCGCCACCAAGGTCGACCAAGTCCTGGACGCAGCCAAACAAGCGGGTCACCCTTTGCAATGCATCAGCGAGCCGGTTGAATAAGCGTTCACTGCCCCCACATACAACATTCATCATCTTAAAAGGCTTAAGGAAATCACATGATTGCCCAAGAACTGGAAGTCAGCTTGCACATGGCCTTTGTCGAAGCGCGCCAGCAGCGCCACGAATTCATCACGGTCGAGCATTTGTTGCTGGCCTTGTTGGACAACCCCAGCGCCGCAGAGGTGCTGCGTGCCTGCTCAGCCCATATCGACGATTTGCGTACCGCCTTGGCCGGTTTCATCAAAGACAACACGCCCCAGGTGGCTGGCAGCGAAGAGGTAGACACCCAACCCACACTGGGTTTTCAGCGGGTGATTCAACGCGCCATCATGCACGTTCAATCTACCGGCAATGGCAAAAAAGAAGTTACCGGCGCGAATGTTTTGGTGGCCATTTTTGGTGAAAAAGATTCCCATGCGGTGTACTACTTGCACCAGCAAGGCATCACCCGTTTGGACGTGGTCAATTTCATTGCCCACGGTATCCGCAAGAGCGATCCGCCTGAAGTGGCCAAGCCTGATGCTGCGCCCAGTTCGGAATCGGAAGAGCAGGGCGGCGGTGAGCGCAACGAAAAGGCATCGCCCCTGGAGCAATACACCCAAAACCTGAACCAAGCCGCCAAAGAAGGCAAGATCGACCCCTTGATCGGGCGTGAGTACGAGGTCGAGCGCACGATTCAAATCCTGTGCCGCCGCCGTAAAAACAACCCGCTGCTGGTGGGTGAAGCCGGTGTGGGCAAAACCGCGATTGCCGAGGGCTTGGCCTGGCGCATCACCCAAGGCACCGTGCCCGAAATCTTGGCCGAAGCCAATGTGTACTCCCTGGACATGGGTGCTTTGCTGGCCGGTACCAAATACCGGGGTGATTTTGAGCAACGCTTGAAGGGCGTGCTCAAGGCGCTGAAAGACAAACCCAATGGCATTTTGTTCATTGACGAAATCCACACCCTGATCGGTGCGGGAGCGGCTTCTGGCGGCACCCTGGATGCGTCCAATTTGCTCAAGCCGGCCCTGTCCAGCGGTCAACTCAAATGCATTGGCGCGACCACATTCACCGAGTACCGCGGTATTTTCGAAAAAGACGCGGCCTTGTCGCGCCGCTTCCAAAAAGTGGACGTGGTCGAGCCCACCGTGGCCGAAACCGTGGACATTTTGAAGGGCCTCAAATCCCGCTTTGAAGAGCATCACAACGTCAAGTACGCCGCCGCAGCCTTGCAGGCCGCGGCCGAGTTGTCGGCCAAGTTCATCAACGACCGGCATTTGCCTGACAAGGCGATTGACGTGATCGACGAAGCCGGTGCCGCCCAACGCATCATGGTCGCCTCCAAGCGTAAAAAGACCATTGGCAAGGCCGAGATCGAAGACATCGTGGCCAAGATCGCGCGCATTCCGCCGGCCAATGTCTCCAATGACGACCGCAGCAAACTGCAAACCATTGAACGCGACCTGAAAAGCGTGGTCTTTGGCCAGGACAAGGCGCTCGAAGTCTTGGCCTCCGCCGTCAAAATGGCGCGTTCAGGCTTGGGCAAAACCGACAAACCGATCGGCTCCTTCTTGTTTTCAGGCCCTACCGGCGTGGGCAAGACCGAAGCGGCCAAGCAGTTGGCCTACATCCTGGGCATTGACCTGATTCGCTTTGACATGTCCGAGTACATGGAGCGCCATGCGGTCAGCCGTTTGATCGGTGCACCCCCCGGCTACGTGGGCTTTGACCAAGGCGGTTTGCTGACCGAGGCCGTGACCAAGAAGCCACACTGTGTGCTGCTGCTCGATGAAATCGAAAAAGCCCACCCTGACATCTACAACGTCTTGTTGCAGGTGATGGACCACGGCACGTTGACCGACAACAACGGACGCAAGGCCGACTTCCGCAATGTGATCATCATCATGACCACCAACGCGGGGGCCGAGACCATGAACAAAGCCACCATCGGCTTTACCAATCCCCGCCAAGCCGGCGACGAAATGGGCGACATCAAACGCCT
>CANGEE010000047.1 GCA_947452635.1 Comamonadaceae bacterium
GTCACGCTGGGTTTTCAGCAGCTCAGCGAGATGATGGGCGTGGCCGGCATCACCGTGCTGGGGGCTTTGCCCGAGGCGGTGCAGGTCACCACCACGTTTTCGGGGAGCATCGCGGCGACCTGCGTGCAATCGCAGGCGGTTCAAGACGTGCTCAGGTTTTGGGCCTCAGAGGCCACCGCGCCCACCAAGCTGCGCCATGGGCTGCAAGCGGCCTGAACCCCAGTTTCAACCCACGCCCCTCAAATGGTTTTTTGATTGACCCTTTTGGACAAGGCCTCGGCACTTTCTTTGCGCTCGCTGTAGCGGTCCACCAAGTAAGGCGACACATCGCGCGTGAGCCAGGTGAATTTGACCAACTCCTCCATCACATCCACCACCCGGTCGTGATAGGCGGAAGGCTTCATGCGGCCGGCTTCGTCAAATTCCAAAAACGCCTTGGCCACCGAGCTTTGGTTGGGGATGGTGATCATGCGCATCCAACGCCCCAAAATGCGCATTTGATTGACCGCATTGAAGGACTGCGAGCCACCACACACCTGCATCAAGGCCAGGGTTTTGCCTTGCGTGGGCCGCACCGCGCCGAGCGACAAGGGAATCCAGTCGATCATGCTTTTTAGGATGCCGGTCATCGCGCCATGGCGCTCGGGCGAGCACCAGACCATGCCCTCAGACCAGGCAGCAGCTTCGCGCAAGGCCAGCACGCGCGGGTGAGCGTCGGGCGCGGCATCGGGTTGCGGTAAATCCAAGGGGTCAAAAATGCGCACCTCGGCACCCATGGCCTCAAGCAAACGCGCTGCCTCCAGCGTCAACAGCTTGCTGTAAGAGCGCTCGCGCAAGGAGCCATACAGCAGCAAAATTTTAGGCGGGTGGGATGAAGGCTGCAAAGGCCTGAGCGCTTGGGGCTGAGGGATTTGGAAGCAAGTTTCATCCAGTGGTGTCAAATGCTGATGCATTGTGCAGAGTTCCTTGTCAGGCCCAAAGAGCCCTTAAACGGCGTTCTTGCCTGAGGGGTGTTCGCCACTCACCAGGGCATGCAAACCCAGTCCCAAGCCAGCGCCGATCAGCTGCGCCGCGATGAAGGCCGGCGCATCCAGGGGGCTGATGCCTGCAAATGAATCGCTCATCATGCGGCCCCAAACCGCTGCTGGGTTGGCAAACGAGGTGCTGGCCGTGAACCAATAGGCCGCGCCGATGTAGCAGGCCACCATGCTGGAGGCTTTGCCTGCGGGTGAGCGCAAGATGACGAACAACAGCCCGGCCGTCGCCACCGCCTCGGCCAGCCATTGACCCCATCCGCTTCTGACTTTGTGGGACCACTGGAAAATAGCCAGATCGAACATGGCATGCGCCAGCCAAGCGCCCAGGGCAGCGCCCATCAGTTGCGCGATCACATAGCCGATCAGACGCTCGCGCGGCAAGGCCCGGCGGTACGCCATGACCAAGGACACGGCAGGGTTGAAGTGCGCACCGCTCAAAGGCCCCAAGGCTTCGATCAAGACATAAAGCGCAAACACAGTGGCCAAGGTGTTCGCCAACAACGCCACGGCCGTGTGGCCAGCCGCCAGGTTTTCGGCCATGACCCCCGAGCCAATGACGGTGCACAGCAAGGCGGCTGTGCCCACCAACTCAGCCAAGTACAGACGCCCGTGCTTCATGTGTTTGACAATTCACGCGCACTTTGGCCCAAAGCCATTTTGTCCAAACGGGCCAAGGGCAAGTTGATGAAAATTTCCAAACGGCGATGGATCAAATGCAGGGTTTGGCGAAACGCCTCCAAGCGCTGCGCCTCATCACCCACAGCTTCAGAAGGATCGGCATAACCCCAATGCGCCGTCGCGGGCTGGCCTGGCCAGTAGGGGCAGACTTCGCCCGCAGCGTTGTCACACACTGTGATGACCAAATCCATGTGCGGCGCATCGGGCGTGGCAAAAACGTCCCAGCTTTTGCTGCTCAGGCCTTCGGTTGAAATACCGGCTTTCTCCAGCGTGCGCAAGGCCATGGGGTTGGGCATTTGATGGTCCCGGGGGCTGCTGCCCGCCGAATAGGCTTTGAAACGGCCTTTGCCCAAATGATTCAACAGGGCTTCGGCCAAGATGCTTCTGGCCGAGTTGTAGGTGCACAAAAATAAAACATTCAGTGGGGTGTTGGGCGTCATGGTGTTGGCGGTCATGGTTTTAGCAATCACAAACAACTGCGGTTTCGCTCAAGCAGGCCTGACCTTGGCAGCAGTTTTGGGTCAAAAAGCCCAGCACCGCGGTCATGCGGTCAAACTGGGCGCGGTAAATCAGGTTGCGGCCGCTGCGCTCTTGTGAGACCAAATCGGCGTGGAGCAGCTCTTTGAGGTGAAAAGACAAAGTGGCCGCTGGCACGGCCAGCTGGTGCGCCAGCACGGCCGGGGTCATGCCGCCTGGGCCTTGCACCACCAGGGCACGAAAAATCTGCAGCCGATTGGGCTGGGCCAGCGCGGCCAAGGCTTTGACGACTTCTTTATCTTCCATATTTCCATTATCGTGGAAATATATGACGACGCCATGACAAACTCCGCCCACCTGTGGCCATGCCAGCCCCGCACCATGCTTGCACCCGGCGCGCTTCTTGCAAACTCGTCCTCATGCAAGAACCGCTTCGCATCGTTGTCATCATCTCGGACCCCAACTTGGTCGCCGAAGGCGATGCGCACGCCCAAGCCTTAGAAGAGCGCTCGCGCCTGCTGCGCATCGGCTTGCTGGAAGCGGGCTACAACCTGGTCGCCACCCTGCCCGCCGATGTGTTTTTGACCGAGCGCTTGGCGCAGCTGCAAGCGGACATGGTGATCGTGGATGCAGAAAGCGATGCCCGCGATGCGCTGGAGCATGTGGTCATGGCCACCCGCGATGAGCGCCGCCCGATTGTCATGTTCACCAACGACAGCGACACCGCGCACGTCAACCACGCTGTGGCCGCCGGCGTGACCGCCTACATCGTGGCCGGTCTGGCACCGGCGCGCATCCACCCGATCTTGACGGTGGCGATGGCGCGCTTCAAACATGAGCAAGCTTTGCTGGCTGAATTGGACAGCGCCCGCCTGGAACTGAGCGAGCGCAAGGTGATGGAACGCGCCAAAGGCTTGTTGATGCAGCGACAGGGCTTGAGCGAGCAAGAAGCCTATGCCCGATTGCGCAAAGCGGCGATGAACAAAGGCATGAAGCTGGTCGAGATCGCGCAGCAGATGATCGACATGGCCGAACTCCTCGGCTGAGCACCAACTCAGTGCCGCGGCACCACAAAGGTGCGCCGCAAATGGCGTAAATCCCGAAAATCCGCAGCCACAAGGCATAAAACCCTGGCACGCGGCTTGCAATAAACCCATCAAGACCAACGAAGGTCAAACGACTGCAAAGCCCAACGACGGGTTTTGCGCTCACCGGACAAAGGCGTCCCCATGCTTTCCATCCTGCCCTGCGCAGAGGAATGCCATGAGGACGCCTTTTTTGTTTTTGATTTTTCAAACCTCAGGAGTCAACCATGACCGATCTGCTCAAAACCAGCCTGTCCCGCCGCACCGTGCTGCAAGCCGCCACTGTGGGCGTGGCCGGGGTCTCGCCTGCTTTGCGTTCTGTGGTCTACGCCGCAGGCTCGGATGCGCCCGAGAAAAAAGAAGTCAAGATCGGCTTTATTCCGCTGACCGACTGCGCCAGCGTGGTCATGGCTTCGGTGCTGGGCATTGACCAAAAGTACGGCGTCAAAATCATCCCCACCAAAGAAGCCAGCTGGGCCGGTGTGCGCGACAAATTGGTCAATGGCGAACTCGACTTCGCCCACTCGCTGTACGGCTTGATTTATGGCGTGCACCTGGGCTTGGCAGGTCCGAAAAAAGACATGGCCGTATTGATGACCTTGAACCACAACGGCCAGGCCATCACCCTGAGCAAAAAACTCGCCGACAAAGGCGCGGTGGACGGTGCCAGCTTGGCCAAGCTGATGCAAACGGACAAACGCGAATACACCTTTGCGCAAACCTTCCCCACCGGCACGCATGCCATGTGGTTGTATTACTGGATGGCGGCCAACGGCATCAACCCCATGAAGGACGCCAAGGTCATCACCGTGCCGCCACCGCAAATGGTGGCCAATATGCGGGTGGGCAATATGGACGGTTACTGCGTGGGCGAGCCCTGGGGACACCGCGCCATCATCGACGGCATTGGCGTGACCGCCATGACCACCCAAGACATCTGGAAAGACCACCCTGAAAAAGTGCTGGGCACCACGGCCGAGTTTGTGCAGAAAAACCCCAACACCGCACGCGCTGTGACCGCCGCCATCATCGAAGCGGGCAAGTGGATCGACGCCGGTTTGCAAAACAAAAACAAGATGGCCGAAACCATCGCCGACAAGAGCTATGTGAACACCAGCGTGGACGCCATCAACCAGCGCATCTTGGGCCGCTACCAAGACGGCATGGGCAAAACCTGGGACGACCCCAACCACATGAAGTTTTTTGCCGACGGTGCGGTCAACTTTCCGTACCTGTCGGACGGCATGTGGTTTTTGACCCAGCACAAGCGCTGGGGTCTGCTCAAGGACCATCCTGACTATTTGGCGGTGGCCAAACAGATCAACCAGATCGACATCTACAAACAAGCCGCCAGCGCCGCCAAAGCGCCAGTACCCAAAGACGTGATGCGCACCAGCAAGCTGATGGACGGCGTGGTCTGGGACGGCAAAGACCCCAAGAAATACGCCGAATCTTTCAAAATCAAAGCCTGAGAAAGCCCCCCATGGTCAGCGCTGTTTTTCATACCCCCACGGCCTCTGCCGCAGCCGATGGGGCGGCCACGCCAGTTGCGGCGGTCAAAGCCCCACCCTCGCCAAACCCCGAACGCAAAGAGGGCCCGCCTGGCTACGACTGGAACGGCTTGTTGATGACCGTGCTGCCGCCGGTGCTGGGCATGTTGTTGCTGGTGTTGATCTGGTCGCTGGTCAGCATGGCCACGGCCGGCAGCATCCCGACACCGCTGGAGACGGCGCAACAAGCCATCGCCATTTTCAGCGACCCGTTTTACCGCAAAGGCCCGAACGACCAAGGTGTGGGCTGGAATGTGCTGGCCTCGCTGCAACGTGTGGCGCTGGGCTTTGGCCTGGCGGCCCTGGTCGGCATCCCGGCCGGCTTTGTGATTGGCCGCTTTGAGTTCATGAGCCGCATGTTCAATCCACTGATCAGCCTGCTGCGCCCGGTTTCGCCCCTGGCCTGGTTGCCCATTGGCCTGCTGGTGTTCAAGGGCGCGCACCCCGCCGCGATCTGGACGATTTTCATCTGTTCCATCTGGCCCATGATCATTAACACCGCCGTGGGTGTGCAGCGGGTGCCACAGGACTACATGAATGTGGCCCGTGTGCTCAACCTGAGTGAGTGGAAGATCGTCACCCAAATCCTCTTCCCCTCGGTGCTGCCCTATATGCTGACCGGCGTGCGTTTGGCTGTGGGCACGGCCTGGCTGGTGATCGTCGCCGCCGAGATGCTGACGGGCGGCGTGGGCATTGGCTTTTGGGTCTGGGACGAGTGGAACAACCTGAACGTCAAGAACATCATCATCGCCATCTTTGTCATCGGCATCGTCGGCCTGTTGCTCGAATATGCACTCATCAAAATCGCCTCCGCATTCACCTTTGAAGAGGTCAAATCATGAGCACGCACGCCCAGAACGCCAAATTCATTGACATCGAAGGCGTGGCCCAGACCTTCAAGACCCCAAGGGGCAACTTCCCGGCGCTGCGCGACATCCACCTCACCGTGGCCAAAGGCGAGTTCGTGACCTTGATCGGCCACAGCGGCTGCGGCAAGTCGACGCTGTTGAACCTGATTGCCGGCCTGACCATGCCGACACAAGGCCACCTGCTGTGCGCGAACCGCGAAATCGCCGGCCCCGGCCCCGAGCGCGCGGTGGTGTTCCAAAACCACTCGCTCTTGCCTTGGTTGACCTGCTTTGAAAACGTGTATTTGGGTGTGGAGCGCGTGTTTGGCGCCGCCTCCAAAAGCACCGGCGCGGTGTCTGAAAACAAGGCCCAGCTGGTGGCCCGCACCGACGCCGCACTGGCGCTGGTGGGTCTGACTGCAGCGGCGCACAAGCGCCCCGGCGAAATCTCGGGCGGCATGAAGCAGCGCGTGGGCATTGCCCGGGCTTTGGCCATGGAGCCCAAGGTTTTGCTGATGGACGAGCCCTTTGGTGCGCTGGACGCGCTGACCCGTGCCAAGCTGCAAGACGAGCTCTTGGACATCGTGGCCCGCACCCAAAGTACCGTGGTGATGGTGACGCACGATGTGGACGAGGCGGTGCTGCTGTCCGACAAGATCGTGATGCTGACCAATGGGCCTGCCGCCACCATCGGCGAGGTGCTGCAGGTGGACCTGCCACGGCCAAGGTCGCGCGTGGCACTGGCCGACAGCCCGCGTTATCTGGCTTACCGCAAAGCGGTGATTGACTTTTTGTACACCCGCCAAGCCCACGTCGAAAAAAGTGCCTGAAAACTGTGTGCGACAGCCCTGGCCAAGCGCCTGCGCTGTCCTCAACCGATTGGAAAAGACCATGGACATGCGAACCCCCACCCCACCGAAAATGAAACTGGTGCTGATCGGCAACGGCATGGCCGGCGTGCGCACGCTGGAAGAGTTGCTCAAGATCGCCCCCGAGCTGTACGACATCACCGTCTTTGGCAGCGAGCCGCACCCCAACTACAACCGCATTTTGCTCTCGCCCGTGCTGGCCGGTGAGCAAACCCTGGACGAGATCGTCTTGAACGATTGGTCCTGGTACAGCGACAACCACATTGACCTGCACACCGGCTGGACCGTGACCGCGGTGGACCGCATCCAGCGCGTGGTCCATGCGCGCAATGCCCAGGGCGAGGTCATGCGCGCGGCCTACGACCGCTTGGTGGTGGCCACCGGTTCCAACCCCTTCATGCTGCCCCTGCCCGGCAAGGACCTGCAAGGCGTGCTGGCCTACCGCGACATTGCCGACACCCAGGCCATGATCGATGCGGCCACGCAGTACACACACGCGGTGGTGATTGGCGGCGGCCTGCTCGGCCTGGAAGCGGCCAACGGCCTGATGAAACGCGGCATGCAAGTGACCGTGGTGCATGGCTGCGAATGGCTGATGGAGCGCCAGCTCGACAAGGTCTCGGGCCATTTGCTGCAGCAGTCGCTTGAGGCACGTGGACTGGCCTTCCGCATGAACGCGCAGACCTCGGCGCTGATCGGCAATGCGCAGGGGCGTGTCAGCAAGGTGGAGTTCAAAGACGGCTCGCATGTGCGAGCCGACTTGGTGGTGATGGCGGTGGGCATTCGCCCCAACACCCAACTGGCCGAAAGCATGGGCCTGCATGTGAACCGCGGCATTGTGGTGAGTGACACCTTGCAAACCGTGACCGATCCCCGCATCTACGCAGTGGGCGAATGCGCGGCGCACCGGGGCATCGCTTATGGTTTGGTCGCGCCTTTGTTTGAACAGGGCAAAGTGCTGGCCAACCATTTGGCCGAATTCGGCATTGGCCGCTATACCGGGTCTTTGACCTCCACCAAACTCAAGGTCACCGGCATCGACTTGTTCTCGGCCGGCAACTTCATGGGGGACGACAGCACCGAAGAGATCGTGATGAGCGACCCCGCTGGCGGCATCTACAAAAAGCTGGTGATCCAAGGCGACAAATTGGTCGGTGCCTGCTTGTATGGCGACACGGTGGACGGCAGCTGGTATTTCAAACTGCTGCGCGATGGCCGCAGCGTGGCCGACATCCGCGACAAGCTGATGTTTGGCGAATCCAATATCGGCGATGTGGGCCACCAAGGCCAGAGCAAAGCCTCGGCCATGCAAGATAGCGACGAGGTCTGCGGCTGCAACGGCGTGACCAAGGGCGCGATTTGCAAAACCATCAAAGACAAAGGCCTGTTCACGCTGGAAGAAGTGCGCAAGCACACCAAGGCCAGCGCCAGCTGCGGCTCCTGCACCGGTTTGGTGGAACAGATTTTGATGTTCACCGCCGGCGGCGACTACTCGGCCACGCCCAAGACCAAGGCCATGTGTGGCTGCACCGAACATGGCCATCAGGCCGTGCGCGAGGCGATTGTGGCGCACAAAATACTCACCATTGGCGGCGTCTTCAAGGCCATGGACTGGCGCACCCCCAACGGCTGCGCCAGCTGCCGCCCGGCAGTCAACTACTACCTGATCAGCAGCTGGCCCAAAGAGGCGCAGGACGATCCGCAAAGCCGCTACATCAACGAGCGCAGCCACGCCAACATCCAAAAAGACGGCACTTACAGCGTGATCCCGCGCATGTGGGCGGGCGAGACCACCGCCGCCGAGTTGCGCCGCATTGCCGACGTGGTGGACAAGTACAAGATCCCCACCGTCAAGGTCACGGGTGGTCAGCGCATCGATTTGCTGGGGGTTAAAAAAGAGGACTTGGTGAATGTCTGGAAAGACATCGGCATGCCCTCGGGCCATGCCTATGCCAAGGCCCTGCGCACCGTCAAAACCTGCGTCGGCAGCGAGTGGTGCCGCATGGGCACGCAAGACAGCACGCAAATGGGCAAAGACTTGGAGAAAGCCATGTGGCGCATGTACGCACCGCACAAGGTCAAGTTCGCCGTCTCGGGCTGCCCGCGCAACTGCGCCGAGGCCGGCATCAAAGACGTGGGCATCATCGGCGTGGACTCCGGCTGGGAAATGTATGTGGGCGGCAACGGCGGCATCAAAACCGAGGTGGCGCACTTTTTCACCAAACTCAAAACCGCCGAAGAAGTGCTGGAGTACACCGGCGCTTTCATGCAGCTGTACCGCCAAGAAGGCTGGTATTTGGAGCGCACGGTGCATTACATCAACCGCGTCGGCCTGGACTATGTGAAACAAAAAATCCTGGACGATGCGCCCTTGCGCCAAGCCCTGTGGGCCCAGCTGCAAGCCGCACTCGAGGGCGAACCCGACCCTTGGTTCGACTTCCAAGAGGCCCAGGTGGACACCCGCCAATTCACGCCCATCGTCACCGCCTGAACAAGACAAGGACTTGCCATGACCGCATGGACACTCATCTGCCGCATCGAAGACATTCCCGTGCTGGGCTCGCGCCGTGTAGCGAGGGACACCGGCCTGGATGTGGCGGTGTTTCGCAACGACAGCGATGAGGTCTTTGCCCTGCTGGACCGCTGCCCGCACAAAGGCGGCCCGCTGTCGCAAGGCATTGTGTTTGGCACCAGCGTGGCCTGCCCGCTGCACAACTGGAACATCGGCCTGTGCGACGGCCAGGCCCAAGCGCCCGACAGCGGTTGCACACCGCGCTTTGAAGTCAAGTTGGAAGCGGGACAGGTTTACCTCAAAGCCGACGAGTTAGTGGGCTTGGCCACCGACCTGACCCGCCCCATTGCGGGACCGGCACGCCGCAACACCCGCCCCCTCTGAGCCCGTGATCCCCATCGCGCGCGAGACCCCGTCCACCTGCCCCTACTGCGGGGTGGGCTGCGGCGTCATCATCGAATCACGCGGCGCCGAGATCACTGGCGTGCGCGGCGACCCGGCGCACCCGGCCAACTTCGGGCGCTTGTGCACCAAGGGCGCGACCTTGCACCTGACCGCCAGCCCCAGCCTGGCGCAGCACACCCGCTTGTTGCAGCCCATGCAGCGCATGTCGCGTGGTGGCGCAGCACAGCCCATTGGCTGGACACAGGCGCTGGATGTGGCCAGCGCGCGCCTGACGCAGATCGTGCAAGCCCACGGCCCTGAGGCGGTGGGCTTTTACATCTCGGGCCAGCTGCTGACCGAGGACTATTACGTTTTCAACAAACTGGTCAAAGGGCTGCTGGGCACCAACAACCTGGACAGCAACTCTCGCCTGTGCATGAGCAGCGCGGTGGCAGGCTACAAAATGACCTTGGGCGCCGATGCGCCGCCCGCTTGCTATGACGACATCGCGCAGGCCTCTTGCATTTTCATTGTCGGCAGCAACGCGGCCTGGGCGCATCCGATTTTGTTTCGCCGCATCGAGGATGCGAAAAAAGCCAATCCCGATTTGAAAATCATCGTCGCCGATCCGCGCCGCACCGACACCGCCGAGCTGGCCGATTTGTACCTGCCGCTGCAACCGGGCTCGGACGTGATGTTGTTTCACGGCCTGCTGCATCTGATGCTGCGCGAGGGCTGGACCCAACCCAGCTACATCGCCGCCCACACCCAGGGCTTTGAAGCGCTGCAAGCGCTGGTGCAAGACGCCACGCCCGAACGCGTTGCACAAATTTGCGGCGTTGCGCCGCCAGACTTGCTGCAGGCCGCGCGCTGGTTCGCCACCTCGCCCGCTACCTTGAGTTTGTATTGCCAGGGCCTGAACCAAAGCCGCAGCGGCACCGCCAAAAACGCCGCCTTGATCAACCTGCATTTGGCCAGCGCGCACATCGGTAAACCGGGGGCGGGGCCTCTGTCGCTCACCGGCCAGCCCAACGCCATGGGCGGGCGCGAAGTCGGTGGCATGGCCAATTTGCTCAGTGCCCACCGCGACCTGGCCAATCCGCAGCACCGCGCCGAAGTGGCGGCCTTGTGGGGTGTGCCCGATGTGCCCGCCAAGCCGGGGCTGACGGCGGTCGAAATGTTCCAGGCTGCGGCCGACGGGCAGATCAAAGCGCTGTGGATCGCCTGCACCAATCCGGCCCAGTCCATGCCCGACCAGGCCACGGTGCGCCGTGCGCTGGAGCGTGCCGAGTTGGTGGTGGTGCAAGAAGCGTTTGCCACGGCGGCCACCTGCGACTTTGCCGACCTGCTCTTGCCCGCCACCACCTGGGGCGAAAAAGAAGGCACCGTGACCAACAGCGAGCGACGCATCAGCCGGGTGCGCGCCGCTGTGCCGCCGCCCGGCCAGGCCCGGCATGACTGGCAGATCGTGGTCGATTTGGGGCGACGCCTGGAAAAAAACCTGGCGCATTCAGCTCTGCATAGCCTGTTTGCCTATGACACGCCCGAAGCGATTTGGAACGAACATCGCGCCAGCACCCGCGGGCGCGACTTGGACATCACCGGCCTGAGCTATGCGCTGCTGGAGCACGCCGGGCCGCAGCAGTGGCCTTATGCCCAAGGCGCCAACCAAGGCCAAGCGCGTTTGTACGAAGATGGGCTTTTCCCCACCCCCAACGGCAAGGCGAATTTTGCCGCTGTGAGCTGGCAAGACGTGGCCGAGCCGCGCGCCTCACGTTATCCTTTTTCGCTGACCACCGGCCGCCTGCGCGACCAGTGGCACGGCATGACGCGCACCGGCACCCTGGGCCGCTTGTTTGCCCATGTGCCCGAGCCGGTGGTGCAAATGCATGGACCCGACATGCAGCGCCATGGCATCGCCGAGGGCGAGCTGGTGTTTGTCACCAGCAAGCGCGGCAGCCTGGTGGTGCCCGCGCAAGCCAGCCCCACCCTGCAAAGCACACAAGTGTTCATGGCCATGCACTGGGGCAGCGAGGTGCTCAGTGGACGCGACAACCAAGGCCGCCCCTTGGCCGGGGTGAACGCGCTGACCACCTCGGACTTTTGCGCTACTTCCAAACAACCTGAGCTCAAGCACGCGGCGGTGCGCATCCTCAAAGCCGAACTGCCTTGGGGTTTGATCGCCATGGCCTGGCTGCCTGAAGAAGCGTTGTGGCAAGCCAAACAGACCTTGCAAGGCCTGATGTCGCGTTTCAGCTTTGCCAGCTGCGTGCCGTTTGCCCAAGCTTGCGCCTTGGGCGACGGCAGCGCGCCGCGCAGTGGCGTTTTGTTTCGCGCCGCCGACGACCAAGCCCCAGATGCGGCGGTGTTGGACCAGATCGCCGAGTGCCTGGGTTTGAACCAGGCCGGGGTGATCCAGTACCAAGACCTGCGCCGGGGTCAACGCCGCGCCGCGCAGCTGTCTGCGCCGCAAGCCGCTGCACAAGGGCAGACCGGCGAACGCCAACTCAGCGCCTTCCTGTTGGCCGGCGACACCTTGTCCGCCGACTGGCTGCAGGCGGTGTTGTTCAACCAAAGCGCGGCGCAAGGCTTTGGTCGCCAGTTGCTGCAACCCCGCAAAACCCCGCCAGTGCCGCTGGCGGCAGCGCGCAAACAGGTGTGCAGCTGCTGGAACGTGAGCGAAGACGCCATCTTGAGTGGCCTGCAAGCGATGCAAGGCGAAAACGAAGCCAAGCTGCTGCAATTACAGGCCGCATTGAAATGCGGCACGCAGTGCGGCTCCTGCGTGCCCGAATTGCGCCGCCTGGTGCGGCAAAGCGCAGCCGCGCAAGATCGCGCCGAGCCCGCCTCGGCCTGAGCGGCGCATTCACCTTATTGCCCCAAGTTATCAAGCATGTCGCAAAATCGGGCCATGGGAATCAGCCACTACATCAAAGACATCGGCCGCGGCAAAGACGGCGCACGTTCGCTGGACCGCAGCCAGGCCGCCGACCTGTTGGGCCAGGTGCTGGACGGCAACGTGAGCGATCTGGAAGTGGGTGCTTTTTGTCTGGCCATGCGCATCAAAGGCGAAACCGCCGACGAGATGGCCGGTTTTTTAGACGCCACCCATGCGCGCCTGACCCGGGTGCCGGACAACGGTGTGCGCACCGTGGTCCTGCCCAGCTACAACGGTGCACGCAAACTGCCGGTGCTCACGCCCTTGTTGGCCTTGCTGCTGGCCCGGCAAGGGGCAGCGGTGGTGCTGCACGGCACTGCCACCGAAACCTCGCGCATCACCAGCGCCAGCGTGCTGCAGGCGCTGGGTGTGGCGGCCAGCGCGCAAGTCACACCCCTGGCCCCAGGCCAAGTGGCCATGATGGCGACCGAGGTGCTGTGCCCGGGCCTGAAACGCCTACTCGATGTGCGCCGCGTGGTGGGCTTGCGCAACCCGGCGCACAGCCTGGTCAAGCTCATGAACCCCTGCGCCGGACGCGCGCTGGTGGTGGGCAGCTACACCCACCCCGAATACGCGCTGTCCATGGGCGCGACCTTCACGCTGACCGGCCAGCACGCTTTGCTGCTGCGCGGCACCGAAGGCGAGCCGGTGGCCGATCCGCGCCGTACCCCACAAATGGACCTGTACCAAGCGGGTGCGCACCGCACGGTGCAAGCCGCGCAAACCGGCTCCTTGGCGCAGGTCCCGAGCCTGCCCGGCCCTGAGGCCTTGGCCACGGCCCGTTATATTCAAGCTGTTTTGGCGGGCGATGTGCCCGTGCCCCCACCGATCGCGCTGCAGGTGGAACACATCTTGCAAGCCCTTGAATCATGACTTTCTCTCCTTTTCCCCAAGGCACTTGCACCCTGGTGGGCGCCGGTCCCGGCGACCCTGATTTGTTGACGCTCAAAGCAGTCAAAGCGATTGCCGCAGCCAGCGTGATCTTTGCCGACGACCTGGTCAGCGAAGCGGTGCTGGCCCACGCCCACCCCCAAGCGCGCATCGTGCATGTGGGCAAACGCGGGGGCTGCAAAAGCACGCCGCAAGCCTTCATTGAAAAACTGATGATCACCGCCGTGCAAGAAGGCGAACGCGTGGTGCGCCTGAAAGGCGGTGACCCCTTCATTTTTGGACGTGGCGGCGAAGAGGTGGAACACCTGCGCGCTGCAGGCATCGAGGTCGCGGTCATCAACGGCATCACATCGGGCTTGGCGGGTTTGACCAGCCTGGGCGCGCCGCTCACCCACCGCGAGCATGCGCATGGCGTGGTGTTTGTCACCGGCCACGCCAAACCCGGCGACAGCGGCACCGACTGGCGCTTGCTGGCCAGCACCGCACGCCAAGCCAAACTCACACTGGTGATTTACATGGGTGTGAGCGGCGTGGTGCAGATCCAAAACGACTTGCTCACCGGCCTGGCGGCCAGCACCCCGGTGGCCATCATCCAAAACACCAGCCTGCCCACCCAGCGCCAGGCCTTGACCACCTTGGGTTGCCTGGCGGCCACCCTCGAAGCTGAGCAACTGCAAAGCCCGAGCGTGATCGTGGTGGGCGATGTGGTGCAGGGGGCAATGGCCTGGCAAACCCGTGATGCGCAGCCGGTGCGACTGGCACCAGCGAACGGGGTACGCGCAGCCTGAATGCCCAGCACCCAGGTTTGAACCTCGGTGCACATTTGGTTTCAATCTCAGATAACCAAGTTCCCTTTACAACCTAGACTGAGCGGCGAACCAGAACACGCTTCTGGTTTGTTTCGTCACATATCAAGCATCAGTCAGGGAGAACATCATGGGTCTTTTCGATAGCATCACAAGTCAGCTCACAGGCGTTTTGGGCGCTCCAAACGCTGCAGACGGCGGCGATTGGATGGGGGTGATCGGCAACTTGATCAACAACCCGCAAACCGGTGGCCTCCAGGGCCTGATTCAGTCCTTTCAAGACAAGGGTTTGGGTGGGGTGGTTGCATCTTGGGTGGGCACGGGGGAAAACCTGCCGATCACGGCCGACCAACTCACGTCCGTGCTGGGTCAAAACCATTTGCAAGCGATGGCGCAAAAAGTCGGCTTGCCAGTCGAAGGCCTGACCGAGAAACTCTCTGGTCTGTTGCCTCAGGTGGTCGACCAACTCACCCCCAACGGCAAGGTGCCCGAAGAAGGCAGTTTGCTGGCGCAAGGCATGGGCATGCTGGGTGGTTTCATGTCATAAACACGGCGACACAACCGTTCAGAGCCGCCCTTTGGGGCGGTTTTTTGTTTCACGTCGCTGCTGCTGCAGTGGCGCCCTCACGCCAAGCCCTACACTTGGAGCCCATGAATTCTTTTGATGTGGTGATTGTGGGCGCGGGCGCTGCAGGTCTGTTTTGCGCGGGCGTGGCCGGCCAAGCCGGGCTGAAGGTGCTGTTGGTGGACCACAGCACCAAAGTGGCCGAAAAAATCCGCATCTCGGGCGGCGGGCGTTGCAACTTCACCAACCGCTTGCTGGACGCTTCAGCACCGCACAAGCACTTCATCAGCCAAAACCCCCACTTTTGCCGCTCGGCCTTGTCGCGCTACACCCCGCAAGACTTCATGGGCCTGGTGCAAAAGCACGGCATAGCGTTTCATGAAAAGCACAAGGGCCAGCTGTTTTGCGACAACTCGGCCGAAGACATCATTCGCATGCTGCTGGCCGAGTGCGATGCCGGTGGCGTGACGCGCTGGGCGGGCTGCGCCGTCCAATCGGTGCAGCACCACGCAAGCAACAGCGAAAGTGGCAACCCCGGCCATTACACCCTGCGCACCGACCAAGGCCCGGTCACCACCACATCGCTGGTGGTCGCCACCGGCGGCTTGTCGATCCCGCAAATCGGCGCCAGCGACTGGGGCTACCGCATCGCCAGCCAGTTTGGCCTGCGCCTGGTGGAGCGCCGCCCTGGTTTGGTGCCTTTGACTTTTGACAGCGCGGCCTGGGCGCCCTATGCGCAACTGGCGGGTCTGGCCTTGCCGGTGGCGATTGAAACCGGCGAGAAAAAACAGCGCATGCATTTTGACGAGGACTTGCTGTTCACCCACCGAGGCTTGTCCGGTCCGGCGGTGTTGCAAATCTCCAGCTACTGGCAGAGCGGCACACCGATCCGCCTGAACCTGGCCCCCGAGGTGGACCTGCCTGAGCGCCTGCTGGACGCCAAACGGCGTTCGCGCAAACTGCTGGCCAACGAATTGGCCACTTTGGTGCCCAGCCGCTTGGCCGAAACCTGGGTTTCAGACCAGCCCGAATGGCAACGCCCGGCGAGCGATGTGCCCGACAAAGCGCTGACGCACCTGGCCCAGGCGCTGAGCCACTGGCGGCTGACGCCCACCGGAACCGAGGGCTATAAAAAGGCCGAAGTCACGCTGGGCGGGGTGGACACGCGCGATCTGTCCTCGCAAACCATGGAGTCCAAACAGCCGGGTTTGTACTTCATTGGCGAGGTGGTGGACGTGACCGGCTGGCTGGGCGGTTACAACTTTCAGTGGGCCTGGGCCAGCGCACACGCCTGCGCCACCGCATTGGCGAAAAACAGGCTGCAAGAAGTTATATAATCCTAGGCTTTGCTGGCAAACCTCCGTCGGCCAAATACTAGTTCATGACGGGGAACCGCCGAAACTGGGTTTCAAGGGCTCGATCTCCCTTGTCACCGCAGCCGGCACATTTTTAGAAAATTGGATTCAATGACCACCATTCGCGTGAAAGAAAACGAGCCGTTTGACGTTGCACTGCGTCGCTTCAAACGCACCATCGAAAAACTCGGTTTGCTGACCGACTTGCGTGCCCGCGAGTTCTACGAGAAGCCCACCACCGAGCGCAAGCGCAAAAAAGCCGCAGCTGTGAAACGTCACTACAAGCGCGTTCGCAGCATGCAATTGCCCAAGAAGATGTATTGATCTTCAGCTGCAAAGCCCCTGTGGCTCAGCACAAGCCCGCTGGAGGACGCTCAAGCGGGCTTTTTTAATTCCTATTGGAATTCCCCCCTTCTCACGCCCCACTTTTGGACATCCCATGAGCCTCAAAGCACAAATCACCGAAGACATGAAAAACGCCATGCGCGCCAAAGACAGCGAACGCTTGGGCACGATCCGCTTGCTGTTGTCGGCCATGAAGCAAAAAGAAGTGGACGAGCGGGTGGAATTAGACGACGTGATGGTTGTGGCCATTGTGGACAAGCTGATCAAGCAACGCAAAGACTCGATCACCGCTTTTGAACTGGCTGCCCGCCAAGACCTGGCCGACAAAGAAAAGGCCGAAATGGCCGTGCTGCAAGCCTATTTGCCCGCCCGCATGTCGGTCGAAGAAGTCACAGCAGCCGTGCAAGCCATTGTGGCCTCGCTAGATGCCAAAGGCCCCGGCGACATGGGCAAGGTCATGGGCGCAGTCAAAACCCAATTGGCCGGCAAGGCCGACATGGGCCAAGTGTCAGCGGCGGTGAAAGCGGCTTTGGCGGGTTAAAAAGAAGGGGCAAACGGCAGGGGTCAAGCAGCCCCTTGGGCCTGTCTGCGCCAGTTGGCTCGGCTGCCGCCCTGTCGGCGTCCGGGCGTACCCTCTACCTTGTGATCTCGGGCCAGCGCCAAGGCACTGGCTTGCATTTTGAGTAAGGTGGATGCCAGCACCTTCATCTCACTGACCGTCACATTGGCCAACACCCGGTGGTGGACGTCCACCACACGCGGAAAAATCTGGGCATACAAGGCATGCCCCTCAGACGTGAGCAATACCAGCGCCCGCCGCCCATCCCCTGCGACCCGTTGTCGCTCGACCAAACCTTTGAGCATCAAGGTACGCAAGGTTTTAGAGGTTTGCGAGCGGTCTACTGTGGTTCGCGCTGCCACATCGGATGGCGATAAAGCGCCCAAATTTGCCAGCATAGCGACGAACTGCCATTCTTCACGGGTGATGCCGTATTCACTCTCGCACAGGCGCGTGACCACAGAGCCACTGACGCCGACAAATTCAGAAAACAAAAAATTCACCAAATCAAAAATCGATGAGGGAGAAGCCAAATCGGGCTCATGGAGGGTATCCATCAAAGAACTTTTGGGAAGGCCCATGTCACACACTTCTTAAGGGAAAGCCCCAAGAGTAATGGATTTTTTCCATTACCCGTTTACTACCTATCCTCTCATTTAATTCAAAGCCAAGGGAAATCAGACGGATGCAAACTCCTATTGATA
>CANGEE010000048.1 GCA_947452635.1 Comamonadaceae bacterium
ATGCCGCCGGTCCAATTCGGATTGACGATTTTGACTCATCATGATGGCGGGTGCTGTGTAGGCGGCTTGGAAAGAAAGCAGTAGATTGAGCAAAATAAAAGGATAAGGGTCCCACGTCCCCACACCGGTCACCACATTGAAAGTGATCCAAATCCCAATGGCCACGCTTTGCACCATGATGAAGCGCCAAGAGCCCATGGTGGCCGCCACCAGGTCGGCCATCTTTTGACCGCGCGTCAGTTCAATAACCTCGATGGGCTCAGGCAGGGCCTGCGCTTTGGGCAATTTTTTTTGCCGATGCGCTCGCCGATGCGCACGCAGCAATTCGAGTTGATGGGCGTCATCCGGAGACAAGGCGACTTTGGGAAGGGTCTGGACGGGGTCGGTCATGAGAGTGCCATGGCGTTGAATGACCTCAAGCCTAACCGAACCAGGGATGTCGCCCATCAATGCCATGAGGACAAGAAAAAACGCCTCCAAGGAGGCGTTTTCAAAATGGTGGCGGAAGCGGTGAGATTCGAACTCACGGACCCTTTCGAGTCGACGGTTTTCAAGACCGTTGCAATCGACCACTCTGCCACGCTTCCTGCGGGGATGATTGTAACCGGGGTTTGTCGATCACAATGAAGCCTGGTCCTATTTCACAAAGAGACTTCGCATGCGCAGACAGGCTCCAAGATTTCGCAGGCTACTGGTCTGGTTGTTGTCGTTTTTTGTTTTGCTGGCTGTGGCCATTCAAATGTCCGGTCATGGCTATTTTTGGCGTGCTCTGGCGGCCACTTACCTTCAAGGCCATACCACCGCGCACATTGACGATGCTGACAATTTTGCCCAGCGCACGATCGCTGCGGGTACTGCCCAGCCGTGGCCTGTCGATGCGCGACTGAATCAAAAGCCCTTGAATCCGGCATTGCTGGCTTATTTGAAACAACACGGCGCAGCTGCTTTTGTGGTGGCGCACCAAGGCGCTTTGCTGCATGAGCAATACTTTGCGCCGTATGACCAGCGCAGTCGGACCAATTCTTTTTCAATGGCCAAAACCATCACCACCTTGCAGGTGGGGATGGCGGTGCAACAGGGTTTTATGTCCAGCTTTGACGCGCCCCTCACCGAACAGCTGCCCGAATACGCCTCCGATAGCTGGGGGCGTCAAGCCACGGTGGCGCAGTTGTCGGCCATGAAGTCTGGGCACGATTGGACAGAAAACTATTACTTGCCTTTGAACGTGACCACCGAGCTGTATTACGGACGTGATGCCCAAAGCCGGGTGCTGCGCCAAGGTTTTGAACGCGCACCTGGCAGCGCTTACGAATACAGCAGCGGTTCGACCCAATTGCTGGGCGTTTTTTTGAAACGCGCTTTGGCCGCCAAAGAGCCGGGTTTGACGATCAGCGCGCACTTGTCACGCAGTCTGTGGCAACCGCTGGGCATGCAGCGGGACGCGATCTACACCTTGGACCGCCCCGAGGCCGAAGGCGGCATGGAGCGCACCTACTGCTGCATCTTTGCCACGGCACGGGACTATGCCAAGTTGGGTCAATTGCTCTTGCAGGACGGGCAATGGCAGGGCAAGACCCTGCTCGACAAGGGTTTCATCGAGCGCATTCGCCAGCCTGATTTAACGCATTTTTACGGCCACTCGCTGTGGATGGACTGGCAGTACAAGCATCCCTTTTATTTCATGCAGGGTCACCAGGGCCAGTATGTGATTGTGGTGCCGTCCAAGCAGTTGGTGGTGGTGCGGGTGGGTCAGTTTCGCAACAAGACCGACAAGGGGCCCAATGGCATCACGCCGGTCGAGGTCTACCAATTTGTCGATCAGGCGGTGGCTTTGGTGGAATAAGTGGGCTGGTTACCCAAAGTGACTCCCAAGCAAAATAGCCAATGCTAGGATGTGTTTTTACATTCAGGACACTAACCGATGCCGCAGGCCAACGCTAAAGAATTTGACATCGTGGTGCATGGCGCCACAGGCTTTACAGGGCGTTTGGTGATCGAGTATTTGCTGACTCGCAAAGACACCGGTCTGCGCTGGGCCATGGGTGGGCGCAGTGCCGACAAATTAGCCGCCGTGCGCGACGAAGTCGGCGCGCCAGCCGATACCCCTTTGGTGGTGATCGACAGCCACGACCCTGCCAGCTTGAATGCCTTGATGGCCCGCACCCGTTTGGTCTTAACCACCGTAGGGCCCTATCAGTTGTACGGCAGTGAGTTGGTGCAAGCTTGCTCGCAGGCGGGCGTCGACTATGTCGATTTGTGCGGCGAGCCGGCTTGGATGCGTCAGATGATCGACGCCCACCATGCTGCGGCCAAGGTCAGTGGCGCGCGCATTGTGTTTTCGTGTGGTTTTGATTCCATCCCCTTCGATTTAGGGGTGTTCAAGTTGCAGGAAGAAATGCGGCAGCGCTTTGGCACTCCGGCATCCCGCGTCAGGGGGCGGGTGCGCAAAATGAAGGGCACGTTCTCGGGCGGCACAGCCGCCAGCTTCAAGGCGACCATGGCCGCAGCAGCCACCCAACCGGGCGTGCTGGACTTGCTGAAAAATCCTTTTTCCCTGACTCCCGGTTTTACAGGTCCTCAGCAACCCACGGGTCACAAGCCCATGGTCGACGAGGTTTTGGATGTGTGGGTCGCACCCTTTGTCATGGCGACCATCAACACCCGCAATGTGCACCGTTCCAACTTTTTGCTCAAGCAGGCTTGGGGTGCAGATTTTGTGTATGACGAAATGATCGTGACCGGTCCTGGCGACAAAGGCCAAGCGGTGGCACAGGCCATTGCCGCCGACAAAAGCATGGCCGGCGCTGACGTGCTGCAGCCCGGCGAAGGTCCTTCACGCGCCGAGCGTGAGGCGGGCTTTTACGATGTGCTGTTCATCGGCCACACCACCGCCGGCGACAGTGCGCGTGTCAGCGTGCAAGGCGACCGCGATCCGGGCTATGGCAGCACCTCCAAAATGATTTCGGAGGCCGCCATCTGCCTGCTGCAAGACGCGGCAGACACGCCCGGTGGTATCTGGACACCGGCCTCGGCCATGGGGCAAAAACTGATCGACCGTCTGCAAGCCCATGCGGGCTTGAACTTCCAAGTCGAATAAGGAGTCAGCATGTCCAAAGTCTGTTTGGTGATTGGCGCCGGTGACGCCACTGGGGGCGCGGTGGCCAGGCGCTTTGCGCGTGAAGGCTACACCGTGTGCGCAACGCGCCGAAGTTTGGACAAGCTCGCGCCCTTGCTGGCGCAGATCCGCGAAACCGGTGGCGTGGCCCAAGGTTTTGGCTCGGACGCGCGCAGCGAAGAAGAGGTGGTGGCCTTGGTCGAGCAGATTGAAACCGGCATCGGCCCGATCGAGGTGATGGTGTTCAACATCGGCGCCAATTCTCCGAACAGCATCTTGACCGAGACGGCTCGGCGCTACACCAAGATGTGGGAGATGGCGTGCTTGGCCGGTTTTTTGACCGGGCGCGAAGTGGCCAAACGCATGGTGGCCCGCACTGAAACCGCCGCACTGGGCAAAGCGCACAAAGGCACCATCATCTTCACCGGGGCCACTGCGTCCTTGCGCGGCAGCGCGCACTTTGCCGGATTTTCGGGCGGCAAGATGGCTTTGCGCGGCTTGGCGCAAAGCATGGCGCGTGAGCTGGGCCCCCTGGGCGTGCACGTGGCGCACACGATCATTGATGGGGCCATCGACACCGAGTTCATTCGCACCCAGTTCCCGCAGCGTTATGCACTGAAAGACGAAGGCGGCATCCTCAACCCGGACCACATTGCCGATGCCTATTGGATGCTGCACCAGCAACCGCGCGACGCATGGACACACGAGCTGGACCTGCGCCCCTACATGGAAAAGTTCTAACCCCCCTCGGAGACACGCATGCAAAAAACGTTTGACTATTACTTTGACTTTGGCAGCTTGGCCACCTACTTGGCGCACACCCAAATGCCCAAGATCTGTGCTGAGACCGGGGCCAGTGTCAATTGGCTGCCCATGCTGCTGGGCGGGGTGTTTCAGGCCACGGGCAATTCATCGCCCATGACCGTGCCCGCCAAAGGGCGCTATGTGTATGTGGACTTCAAACGCTATGCCGATGCCTATGGCGTGCCGCTGAACATGAACCCCCATTTTCCGATCATCACCACCACGCTGATGCGTGTGGTGACCGCTTTGCAAATGAAGAACGACCCGCGCATGGCCACTTACATGGATGCGGTGTTCCAAGCGATTTGGGTGGACGCGCTCAATTTGAACGACCCGGCCATCGTGGCCGAGGTCCTGACCCGCGCCGGGCTTGATCCGGTCGAGTTGCTGGCCATGGCCAATGCGCAAGCCACCAAAGACCAACTCAAAGCGGTGACGATGCGCGCCGTTGAACGCGGTGTATTCGGTGCGCCCACTTTCTTTGTGGGCGAGCAGATGTTTTGGGGCCAAGACCGCATCGAGCAAGTCAAGGCGGCGCTCAAGGCCTGAGCCTGGGGCACTTTTTCAAACTTCACAGGAACAGGCAGCGTCATCATGAAAACCCAAATCACCGAGATGTTTGGCATTGCGCACCCCATCATTCAGGGCGGGATGCACTATGTGGGCTTTGCCGAGCTGGCCGCGGCTGTGTCCAACGCCGGTGGCTTGGGCATCATCACCGGCTTGACGCAGCGCACACCCGAGGCGCTGGCCAACGAGATTCGCCGCTGCCGCGCCATGACGGACAAACCGATTGGCGTGAACCTGACGTTTTTGCCGACGGTGAGCTCGCCAGACTACCCGGGGTACATCCAGGCCATCATCGACGGCGGGATCAAAGCGGTCGAAACCGCGGGCAACAATCCGCAAAAATATTTACCCGCCTTGCATGCGGCCGGCGTCAAGGTGATTCACAAATGCACCTCGGTGCGCCATGCCCTCAAGGCCCAGGCCATTGGTTGTGATGCCGTGAGCGTGGATGGTTTTGAGTGCGGCGGTCACCCCGGCGAGGACGATATCCCCAACTTCATCTTGCTGCCGCGTGCCGCCGACGAATTGAAAATCCCTTTCGTGGCATCGGGCGGCATGGCCGATGGCCGCTCCCTGGTGGCCGCACTGGCGCTGGGTGCGCAGGGCATCAACATGGGCACGCGCTTCATTGCCACGCAAGAAGCGCCGGTGCACGATCACGTCAAACAAGCGATTGTGGCGGCCAGTGAATTGGACACCCGTTTGGTGATGCGCCCTTTGCGCAACACCGAGCGCGTGTTGCGCAATGACGCGGTCGACCGGTTGCTGGCGAAAGAACGCGCTCTGGGCGCCAATCTGAAGTTCGAAGACATCATCGACGAAGTCGCAGGCGTTTACCCGCGCATCATGCAAAAAGGCGAGATGGAAGCGGGCGCTTGGTCGTGCGGCATGGTGGCCGGTTTGATCCACGATGTGCCCACGGTCAAAGTCTTGATCGACCGCATCATGGCCGAAGCCGAAGCGATTATTCGCCAGCGTTTGATGGGCATGCTCTCGGCCTGAGCGTTCGAGCCCCAAGCCATCGAGGCCAGCGCCAGTGGCTCAGCGCAGCATGCCCCGGGTTTCAATGAAGTCGATCACTTCTTGCAAACCGCTTTGGGTTTTCAGATTGGTCATGACAAAGGGTTTGAGGCCTTGGGCATTGGTGCGCATGCGGCGCGTGTCCGCTTCCATCACGCCCAGATCGGCCCCCACATGGGGCGCCAGATCGGTTTTGTTGATGACAAACAAATCGCTCTTGGTGATGCCGGGGCCACCCTTGCGCGGAATTTTTTCGCCCGCTGCCACGTCGATCACATAAATCGTCAGGTCCGACAACTCGGGGCTGAAGGTGGCGGCCAGGTTGTCGCCGCCGCTTTCGATGAACACGATGTCGGCGTTCGGAAACTTTTCCAGCATGCGGTCAATCGCCTCCAGATTGATGGAGGCGTCTTCGCGGATTGCGGTGTGCGGGCAGCCACCGGTTTCCACGCCCATGATGCGCTCGGCCTCCAGCGCGCCACTCACCGTGAGAATGCGTTGGTCTTCTTTGGTGTAAATGTCGTTGGTGATGGCGACCAAGTCCCAGCGCGCGCGCATGGTTTTGCACAGCATCTCCAGCAAAGTGGTTTTGCCGGAGCCGACCGGCCCGCCAATGCCGACCCGCAAAGGGGGCAAGGTTTTGCTGCGGTTCGCGATGTGGTGCAAGGTGCTCATGGCATTGGGGCTCGTGGGTTCAGGATCGGAATAAACGGGAGTACTGGGTTTCATGGCGCGCCGAGGCAATCGCCAACATGGGGCAAAACGCCTGACGTTCGTCGTCGGGCAGTGCCACCGCCAGCGCCACGGCTTGCGGTATGTCTTGCGCCAGCCGCGCCAAGATGCGTTGGCCTGCGCTTTGGCCCAAGGGCACCGATTTGAGGGCCGCCTGGGTCATGTTTTCGGCCCAGCCAAAGGCATAGGCTTGCAGGGCCTGATCCGCAGGGGCCTGGGCCAAGGACAAGGCCAGCGCCATCACCAAGGGGTAAGTAGGCGGCAAGGCGCTGCACAACTGCAAAGCAGTCTCAGGGGCGGTGCCCTGGTTGCGCAGCCAGTCGAGCAGGGAGCGACCCATTTGCTCGGTTTGCAAGCGCATCTCAAAGCTCTCGCGCGTGGTCATGACCCAGTCATTGAGTGCTTGCAACCGGGCTGCGCCTTCAGGCGTGGTGTGTGCGGGCCAAGCGTGCAAGGCCTGGGCCGCCACCGCCAAATCGCCACGCGCTTGCGACAGGTGCAATTGGTCGGCCAACCAGTCTGCTGCGCTGGCTTCGTCGTGCACCCAGCCGTGTTCAATGGCCGACTCCAGTCCCTCGGAATAGGAAAAGCCGCCGATCGGCAAAGCCGGTGAGGCCAGCCAGATCAGTTGCAGCAGGCTGCTGATGTCAGTATGCATGCGGCCCGTGACCGTGACCATGGTCGTGGTCGTGGTCGTGGTCGTGATCGTGATCGTGATCGTGATCGTGATCGCAGTGGGGCCCGTGCACATGCGGTTCGGCTTGCGCCTGCACATGCGTGTGCGCGTGCCCACCATGGCTTGAATAAGCACCCGACTCGGGTTCAAACGGTGCCTCCACCGGGTTCACGATCAGGTGCATGGCGCGCAGCATCTCGGCCAACACGTGGTCGGGCTCAATGTGCAAATAGTCCGGCCGCAGCTCGATCGGCACATGCCGGTTGCCCAGGTGGTAAGCGGCGCGCGTCAGGTCAAACGGCGAGCCGTGCGCGGTGCAGGCGGTGATCCGCAGCACGCTTTGCGGCGCAGCTTGCACCCTGATCAAAGAGCCGTCCTCGGCCACCAACACATCGCCACCGCGAACCACCGTGCCGCGCGGCAAAAACACGCCCACGCTGCGGCCCAGGGAGTCGGTGGTTTCGAAGCGGCTTTTTTGGCGCAGGTCCCAGTCCAGCGTCACCGTGGCGGCGCGTTTCACGAGCACCTGCGCCAGGCCTTGGCCTTGGGCAATCAATTTGGCGGTTTGCAGCATCAGAATAAAAAGTAGCGTTGGCTCATGGGCAGGCTGGTGGCGGGCTCGCAGGTCAGCAATTGGCCGTCGGCGCGCACGGCGTAGGTTTGCGCATCCACCTCCATGCGCGGCAGGTAGTGATTGTGGACCATGTGCTTTTTGGTGATGCCGCGCACACCTTGCACCGCAGACAGGGTTTTGGCCAAGCCAAAGCGCTCACCAATGCCCGCCGCCAAACCGGCCTGCGAGACAAAGGTCAAAGAGCCTTTGGCCAAAGCGCCGCCGTAGCTGCCAAACATGGGCCGGTAGTGCACCGGCTGCGGTGTGGGAATGGAGGCGTTGGGGTCGCCCATGGCGGCCATGGCGATGAAGCCGCCTTTCAAAATCAGCGCGGGTTTGACGCCAAAGAAAGCCGGCTTCCAGATCACCAGATCGGCCCACTTGCCCACCTCGATGCTGCCCACCTCATGACTGATGCCATGGGCGATGGCCGGGTTGATGGTGTACTTGGCGATGTAGCGTTTGACGCGGAAGTTGTCATTGCGGCTGTTGTCCTCGGGCACCCCGCCGCCGGTCGGCTGCGGGTTGGCCAGCCAGCCGCGCTGCACCTTCATCTTATGCGCCGCTTGCCAGGTGCGCATGATCACTTCGCCCACCCGGCCCATGGCCTGGCTGTCGCTGCTCATCATGCTGATGGCACCCAGGTCGTGCAACACGTCTTCGGCGGCAATGGTTTCTTTGCGGATGCGGCTCTCGGCAAAGGCCAAATCCTCGGCAATCGACGCGTCCAAGTGGTGGCAGACCATCAACATGTCCACATGCTCATCGAGCGTGTTGTGGGTGTAGGGCATGGTCGGGTTGGTGGAGCTGGGCAAAAAGTTCGCCTCGCCCACCACCCGCAAAATGTCCGGCGCATGGCCGCCACCGGCGCCTTCGGTGTGGAAGGCGCACAGCGTGCGCCCCTTGGTCGCGGCGACGGTGTCTTCGACAAAACCGCTTTCGTTCAGGGTGTCGGAGTGGATCGCCACTTGGGTGTCGGTGGCCTCGGCCACATCCAGACAGTTGCTGATGGCGGCCGGCGTGGTGCCCCAGTCTTCGTGCAGTTTCAGGCCAATCACACCAGCGTTGATTTGTTCATGCAAGGCTGCCGGCAGGGCGGCATTGCCCTTGCCCAAAAAGCCCAGGTTCATGGGGAAGGCATCGGCCGCTTGCAGCATGCGCTCGATGTTCCAAGGCCCCGGTGTGCAGGTCGTGGCAAAGGTGCCGGTGGCCGGGCCTGTGCCGCCGCCCAGCATGGTGGTGATGCCCGAGGCCAGGGCTTCTTCGATTTGTTGCGGGCAAATGAAGTGGATGTGCGAGTCGATGCCGCCGGCGGTGACGATATTGCCTTCGCAGCTGATGACCTCGGTGCCCGGGCCAATGACGATGTCCACCCCTGGTTGCGTGTCGGGGTTGCCCGATTTGCCAATCGCTGCAATGCGCCCACCCTTGAGGCCAATGTCGGCCTTGATGATGCCGCCATGGTCGATGATCAAGGCATTGGTCAGCACCGTGTCCACCGCACCTTGTTCGCGCGTGCGCTGCGACTGCGACATGCCATCGCGAATCGTTTTGCCGCCGCCAAACTTGGCTTCTTCGCCATAACCGCCAGCGCGCAGCGTCAGGTCCTGCTCGACTTCGACGATCAACTCGGTGTCGGCCAGCCGGACCCGATCACCCACGGTGGGGCCGTACATTTCAGCGTAAGCGCGTTTACCTAGGGTGGCCATCATGCACCTCCTTGTGTTTGGCCAGCAGCTGGGGCTGCGCCATTCGCAGAGCCATTGACCAGTCCGCGAAAGCCATACACCTGTCGGTCACCGGCGTAGTCCACCAATTCCACGGTACGTTGCTGGCCGGGCTCAAAACGCACGGCAGTGCCGGCGGCGATGTTCAGGCGCATGCCGTGTGCCGCCGCGCGGTCAAAGGCCAGAGCGGCATTGGTTTCGGCAAAGTGGTAGTGCGAACCGACTTGGATCGGGCGGGATGCGGTGTTGTGCACCACCACCGTGGTGCAGCGGCGACCCGGATTGAGCGTGTGCTCACCGGCATCGATCAGAAGTTCTCCAGGAGTCATGCGGGCCTCGGCGGTGAATTTAAACAATCGGTTGGTGCACGGTCACCAATTTGGTGCCGTCGGGGAAGGTGGCTTCCACTTGGATGTCTGGAATCATTTCGGCAATGCCGTCCATCACATCGGCGCGGCTCAAGAGCGTGCGGCCTTCGCTCATCAACTGCGCCACGGTTTTGCCTTCGCGCGCGCCCTCCATCACGGCGGCGCTGATGAAGGCCATCGCCTCGGGGTAGTTGAGTTTCAGTCCACGCGCTTTGCGGCGCTCGGCCAGCAATCCTGCCGTGAAGATCAAGAGTTTGTCTTTTTCGCGAGGGGTGAGTTCCATATTGGTGCGGGGTGTGAAAGTTTCAGTCTAGACCTCTGGGCTACGCAACTTGTGTGCCCTGTTCTGTGGCGCGGCGTGGAGGTGGCGGTGTTTTATTTTGGTGCGTTTTCAGGGGGTTGGTTGGTGAATGCGCCAAATTGGTGAATTTGGTGAATGACGCTGAAAGTACAACATGTGGGCTTGTTCCTATTAGTGACGCTGGTGAATTCTAGGGCGAGAACGTACTTTCAGGGGCCCTCTTACAGGTTGGCACAGCACTTGCAAAAGGAAACACAGCGTCGCTGGTCTTCGCTTCCTAAACCCTTTTTTCAATTGGAGTTATCTCATGATGAATCGTCGTGGCAACCTGAAAGCCCTGGCATTGGCAAGCGCAATGGCCGCTGGCACCTTGTCGTTCTCTTTGCAAGCACAAGCTGCAGACACCATCAAGGTCGGCATCTTGCACAGCTTGTCTGGCACCATGGCCATCTCAGAAACCGTGTTGAAAGACACTGTGCTCATGGCGATTGACGAGATCAACGCCAAAGGCGGCTTGCTCGGTAAAAAACTGGAGCCTGTGGTGGTCGACCCCGCTTCTAACTGGCCTTTGTTCGCTGAAAAAACCAAGCAGCTCTTGGGTCAAGACAAAGTCTCGGTGATTTTCGGCTGCTGGACTTCGGTGTCGCGTAAATCGGTGTTGCCGGTGGTGGAAGAAATGAACGGCTTGCTGTTCTACCCTGTGCAGTACGAAGGCGAAGAGCTGTCCAAAAACGTGTTCTACACCGGCGCTGCCCCCAACCAGCAAGCCATCCCTGCGGTGGACTACCTGATGAGCAAAGATGGCGGCGCGGCCAAGCGCTGGGTCTTGCTCGGTACCGACTATGTGTACCCCCGCACCACCAACAAAATCTTGCGCGCTTACCTGATCAGCAAAGGCGTGAAAGAGTCGGACATCGATGAGAAGTACACACCGTTTGGTCATTCTGACTACCAAACCATCGTGGCCGACATCAAGAAATTCTCCGCCGGTGGCAAAACCGCGGTGGTCTCCACCATCAACGGTGACTCCAACGTGCCTTTCTACAAAGAACTGGGCAACGCTGGCTTGAAGGCCAAAGACGTGCCTGTGGTGGCATTCTCGGTGGGTGAAGAAGAGCTGCGCGGCGTGGACACCAAGCCTTTGGTCGGTCACTTGGCCGCCTGGAACTACTTCCAGTCCATCAAGAACCCTGCCAACGACGAGTTCATCAAGAAGTGGTCTGCTTATGCCAAAGCCAAGGGCATCGCGGGTCACAAGGACAAGCCTTTGACCAACGACCCGATGGAAGCCACTTACATCGGCATCAACATGTGGAAGCAAGCGGTTGAAAAAGCCAAGACCACCGATGTGGACAAAGTCATCGCCGCCATGGCCGGTCAAACCTTCAAGGCGCCGAGCGGCATCACTTCCAAGATGGATGAGAAAAACCACCACCTGCACAAGTCGGTGTTCATTGGTGAGATCAAGGCCGACGGCCAGTTCAATGTCGTGTGGAAAACACCTGGTCCTGTGAAAGCCAAGCCATGGAGCCCTTACATCCCTGGCAACGACGTCAAGCCTGACGAGCCTGTCAAGAAGTAAGATCCACTCTTGAGCGTCCATGGGGAAGGGGCGTGAGCTTCTTCCCCATTATTTTTTCAAGAGACACATGAGCCCACAGCCTTGCGCTGCAGGCAGGAAATCAAGATGAAGCGATGGATGATGGGGCTGCGTCACGCCCTTGTGAGCTTGATGTTGCTGGCTGGGGCCAGCCAAACCTTCGCACTGACGGCGCAAGACATGCGCGCCATGGTGGACGGCGAAACCGATGCCCGCATCGAAGCACTGGGCAAAGCCGTGGTGCAAGCCGATGACAAAACCGTTTTATTTTTACAAGCTTTGGCGGACGATGCCGTCAAAGTGGTGGGCGAGCAAGTGCTGGTGGTCAAGGGCGCGGATGGCCTGGACCTGCTGACGGGGCAAAGCCAGCCTTTGCCCGATACCGCGCAAGACGTGGTCAGCAACAACCGTTTTCGCGGGGAAATCGACACCGCTCTGGCTGCCTTGAAATTATTCAGTCCTGATGCCGCGCTGCGCAAAGCCGCGGTGCTGGCGCTGCTCAAAGAACCCGATGCCGCCAAACTGCCCTTGCTGAACAAAGCCTTGGCGCAAGAAAAAGACGCTCAAATTGCCGATTGGATCCGCTTGGCCCAGGCTGCAGCCCAGTTGGGCAGCGAGGATGTGGCGGTTCGCATGCAAGCGGCCAAAGCGCTGGCGCAAAGCAAAACCCCAGAAACCCAGTTGCAGCTCAATCAACGCCTGGGGCAAGAAACCGACGCGCAAGTCAAAGCCCAGTTGCAAGCTTCTTTGCGCGACATCGAAGGCGCATTGCACTGGGGCGAGCGCTTGGGCGCGCTGTTCACCGGGGCGAGTTTGGGGTCGATTTTGCTGTTGGTCGCCCTGGGCCTGGCCATCACCTACGGGCTGATGGGCGTGATCAACATGGCGCACGGCGAGTTGATGATGATCGGCGCGTACGCCACCTACGTGGTGCAAGCCCTGTTTCGCCATTACCTGCCCGATGCTTTTGATTATTATTTGGTGCTGGCCGTGCCCTTGGCTTTCATGAGCTCGGCCTTGGTGGGGGCGGTGCTGGAGCGCAGCATCTTGCGCCACCTGTATGGTCGACCTTTGGAGACCCTGCTGGCCACCTGGGGCATCAGCCTGGTGTTGATGCAGGGTGTGCGCTCGCTCTTTGGCGCGCAAAACGTCGGCGTTGAAAACCCCAGTTGGATGAGCGGCGGCGTGCAGGTCATGTCCAACCTCACCTTGCCCTACAACCGCTTGGTCATCATCGCCTTTGCCGCGCTGGTGCTGGCGGGTATGGCGCTGTTGATCGGCAAAACCCGCCTGGGTTTGTTTGTGCGCGGCGTGACGCAAAACCGCCCCATGGCGTCTTGCATGGGGGTGAACACCGCCCGCATCGACACCTATGCGTTTGCCCTGGGCTCGGGCATTGCGGGCCTGGCCGGTTGCGCGCTGAGCCAGGTGGGCAACGTCGGCCCCGACTTGGGCCAGAGCTACATTGTGGACTCGTTCATGGTGGTGGTGCTGGGGGGCGTGGGCCAGTTGGCAGGCACCGTCTACGCGGCCCTGGGCTTGGGCTTGATCAACAAAATTCTCGAAGGTTGGACCGGTGCGGTGCTGGCCAAAATCTGCGTGTTGGTGTTCATCATCATCTTCATTCAGAAACGCCCGCAAGGTATTTTTGCCATGAAAGGCCGCAGTGCGGAGGCCTGATATGACCCCTACAAAATTCTCTTTGCCTACAGCAGCCCCCTTGTTCAGCCGCGCGGGTGGGCTGGCCTTCCTCATGGCCTTGCTGGCGGTGTGTGCGCTGGCGCCGTTGCTCAATTTGGTCGCGCCGCCGGACAGCATTTTTCACATGAGTGACTATGCAGTGGCTCTGCTGGGCAAGATCATGTGCTACGCCATTTGCGCGCTGGCCATGGACTTGATCTGGGGCTACACCGGTATTTTGTCTTTGGGCCACGGCCTGTTTTTTGCGCTGGGCGGCTACGTCATGGGCATGTACCTGATGCGCCAAATTGGCGCGGATGGCAATTACAAAAGCAATTTGCCCGATTTCATGGTGTTTTTGGATTGGAAAACTTTGCCTTGGCATTGGCTGCTTTCAGACAGTTTTATCGCCACCTTGGTGCTGATCGTGGTGGCCCCGGCGGTGGTGGCTTTTGTGTTTGGCTACTTTGCTTTTCGCTCGCGCATCAAAGGGGTTTATTTCTCCATCATCACCCAGGCCATGACTTACGCCGCCATGCTTTTGTTCTTCCGCAACGAGACGGGCTTTGGCGGCAACAACGGCTTCACCGATTTCAAGCGCATCTTGAACTTGCCCATTGCCACACCCAGCATGCGCATGACCTTGTTCGTCATGACCGGTTGCACCTTGCTGGCCTTTTATGTGTTTGCCCGCTGGTTGGTGCGCAGCAAATACGGCCGTGTGTTGCAAGCGATTCGCGACGCCGAAACCCGCGTCATGTTCTCGGGCTATTCGCCCTTGCCCTACAAACTCAGCATCTGGGTGATCTCGGCCGTCATGTGTGCGGTGGCGGGGGCCTTGTATGTGCCGCAGGTGGGCATCATCAACCCCGGTGAAATGAGCCCGGCCAACTCGATCGAGATCGCGGTCTGGGCGGCAGTCGGTGGCCGCGCCACCTTGGTCGGCCCGATTCTGGGCGCGTTTTTGGTCAACGGTGCCAAGAGCTGGCTCACCGTGACGGCACCCGAGTTTTGGTTGTATTTTCTCGGCGCCTTGTTCATCGCGGTGACCCTGTATTTGCCCAACGGGGTGTTGGGCTTGATTCAACAATACAAAGGACGCCGCGCATGACCCCCGATCTGCTCCAACAAGGCGCCCGCCGCGTGGCTGAGCGTGCCCAGCAAACCGCGCAAAAAACCGAATCCGGGGGCCGTGAAACTTCTTACGGTCGCATTGCCAACCCCGGCGAAGTCGACCTGACCCATGGCCGCATCTTGTATTTGGAAGACGTGAGCGTGAGCTTTGACGGCTTCAAGGCCATCAACAAGTTGTCGCTGGACATCGCCCCCGGTGAGCTGCGCTGCATCATTGGCCCCAACGGCGCGGGCAAGACCACCATGATGGACATCATCACTGGTAAAACCCGGCCTGACGAAGGCTCAGTGTTCTTTGGCAGCACCATTGATTTGTTGCGCCACAACGAACCGGAAATTGCCCAACTGGGGATTGGCCGCAAGTTCCAAAAGCCCACGGTGTTTGAACACCTGAGCGTGTTTGAGAACCTGGAGCTGGCTTTGAAAATGCCCAAAGGCGTGAAGGCCTCGATGTTTTTCAAACTCGACTCCCGCCAGAGCGACCGTTTGGCCGAAGTGCTGCACACCATCCATCTGGCAGGCAGCGTGCGCGTGCAAGCGGGCACGCTCAGCCATGGGCAAAAGCAATGGCTGGAAATCGGCATGCTCTTGATGCAAGACCCCAAGCTCTTGCTGCTGGACGAGCCGGTGGCCGGCATGACCGACCATGAAACCGAGCGCACCGCCGAATTGTTTTTGAGCCTCAAGGGTAAGCACTCCTTGATGGTGGTGGAGCATGACATGAGTTTCATCCGCACCATCTCGGACATCGTCACCGTGCTGTGCGATGGCGCGGTGCTGGCCCAAGGCACGCTTGATCAGGTGCAGGCTGATGAACGTGTGATTGAGGTGTACCTTGGCCGCTGATCACCGCCTTCTATGTGGGAGCCGCGCCCTCGCGGCGATGATCTGCGCACCGCCATCCGGTTCATCGCGGCCAGGGCAGAGCGCATTCACGATGAGCTTATTTTCGAGAGTATCCCTGTCATGCTGACCGTTCAACATATTCACCAGTACTACAGCGGCTCGCACATCTTGCGCGATGTCAGCTTGAGCGCCGCGCAAGGCCAGGTCACGGTGCTCTTGGGCCGCAATGGCGTGGGCAAAACCACCCTGCTCAAATCCCTGATGGGCTTGGTGCCGATCAAAAGCGGCAGCGTCCAATTGGACGGCCGCGATTTGACCAGCGCCAAACCCTATGAGCGCGCCAGCGCCGGGATTGGCTATGTGCCGCAAGGGCGGGAAATTTTTGCGCGCCTGACGGTGGAAGACAATTTGCGCATGGGCTTGGCGACACAGCCCGGTGGCACGCCCATCCCCCCCGAGTTGTTCGAGCTGTTTCCGGTGCTCAAGCAGATGCTGCACCGCCGTGGCGGCGATTTGTCCGGCGGCCAGCAGCAACAACTGGCGATTGCCCGCGCCTTGGCAGCGCGGCCACGCTTGCTGATTTTGGACGAGCCCACCGAGGGCATTCAGCCCAGCATCATCAAAGACATTGGCCGCGTCATCCGCCAATTGGCCGACGTGGGCCTGCAGGGCCAACGCATGGCGGTGCTGTTGTGTGAGCAGTACTACGACTTTGCCGAAGAACTGGCTGACCAGTATTTGGTGATGGAGCGCGGTGAGGTGATTGCCCAAGGCCCGGGCAGCGAGATGAAAGCCAAACACATCCAGCAGCTGGTGGCGATTTAAACGGACCGGGCCTGTCAAGGCCTGTTTTGCCGCCGCTACAAATTCCACAAGCGCGGGGGTGTGCCGCTGAGTTGCCACATGGCGCGCCGCCAAGCCACCCACACCTGCTTGAGCAGTTGCACCGCAGGCTCAGTGACCGGCGCCAGTACGCGCAGCACCATCACTTGGGGGTGTGGCGACGTCACACCCGCTTGCCAGCGCAAGTCGTGCGCTTCCAGGCATTCACGCGCCACTTCCAAACCTTGGGTCAGTCGTGCGGTGGCCAGGGGCGAGCCACTGGCAAACACCAAGGTCGCGATGCAGCGCTGACCGGCCAACCCCAAGGGGCTGTTGAGCAAGCGCGTGTCCTCGCCGCGCAGGGTGCCGCGCTCCAGCCAAACGCCAGGGATTTCGAGGTGCTGTCTGAAAGTGCCTTGCACAAAGGGCAGCGCGGTAGCCGGCAAGCCCAGTGCCGTGATGTCCCAAGTCATGAGTTCAGCCCCAGGGGCCAAGTCGAACACGGCGCGGTTCAAGGCGTCGCACTGGTTATAGGCAATCGCTTCCAGGGGCAACCACTCCAAGCGTGCGCCGTCTTCTACGCGGGCATGCAATTGCTGCGTGGCCAAGCCCGCATCAGATCGGTAAAACCGTGTGGCCCCAGGCGTCGTCACCAAACCGTGTGCGCCTGCACCGACGCTGACGGTCATGTCCAAGGTGTCGCCACCGACCAAACCACCTGGCGGGTGCACCAGCACGTTATGGCAAATCGCATCGCCCTCGGGGTAGAGGCTTTTCAAAATGCGCAGCGGGCCTTTGTGCAGGTAACGCGCCACTGAGCGGTGGTCTTCTAACAGGTAGTCCAGTGAAAGTGCCGCATGCCATGTCATGTGGCTATTTTAGGGCTGTGTGGGTTTAAACTGAGGGCGCAGCGTAGAAGCGTTCAGCCTGAATGAAAACGTTCGGTAGGCAATTGCGCTGGTCCTCTTTCTTTGACACAGGAACGCTTCATGCTGGTCACGCAACAACCTGTTTTTCGCAAGTTTTGGCACGCTGTCATGCCGCTATCGGCGCTGCAGGACGGCCCCCAACCCTTCACTTTGCTGGGCGAAGACATTGTTTTGTTTTTGGATGCACAAGGCCAACCGGCGGCCTTGAAAGACCGCTGTTGTCACCGCACAGCCAAGCTCAGCAAAGGGGTTTGCCACAATGGCCATTTGCAATGCGGCTACCACGGCTGGCAGTACAACCGTGCAGGGCAGGTGGTGGTGATTCCGCAGTACGCACCCGAGCGCGCCATCCCCAAGGACTACTGCACGCCGCTCAATCCTGCGCGGTTCCAGCGCATCAGCGGGGTGAAAGAAGCGCTGACCACGCGGCACATGCGCAATGCTTATTACCTGCCGTTTGCGCGGCGCTTGGACATTGAATACCCCAGCGGCATACGGCACATCATCCTCAACTGTTTC
>CANGEE010000049.1 GCA_947452635.1 Comamonadaceae bacterium
CATGCACGCTTTTTACGCAGACCATTTTGTGTTGCCCTTGCCTGAAGGGCATCGCTTTCCGATGCGCAAATACAGCCGCCTGCGCGAGCGCTTGGCGCAAGCGTTACCCAGCCTGCAGATGCAAACCGCGCCTGCGGCCAGCGATGGCGAGCTGGCGTTGGTCCACACACCGGCCTACATCGAAGCTGTGTGCACCGGCAGCTTGCCAGCGCCCATGCAACGTGAGATTGGCTTTCCCTGGAGCGAGGCCATGGTGGCGCGTTCGCGGCGCTCGGCAGGCGCCACCATCGCCGCCGCCCGTGTGGCCTTGCGCGAGGGTCTGGCCGGTAACCTGGCCGGCGGCACCCACCATGCGGCCAACGACAAAGGCGGTGGGTTTTGTGTTTTCAACGACGCCGCCGTGGCCGCCCGTTTGATGCAGGCCGAGCACTTTCGATTCAGCAAACGCGTGCTGCAGGTCGCCGTGATCGATTTGGATGTGCACCAAGGCAATGGCACGGCGCAAATATTCGCCCAAGACCCCAGTGTGTTCACCCTGTCCCTGCACGGCGAAAAAAACTTTCCGTTTCGCAAGGTGCCCAGTGACTTGGATGTGGATTTGCCGGACGGCACCGGCGACGAGCCCTATTTGCAAGCCTTGCATTTGGCGCTGGAAACGCTGGACAACCGCTTTGACGCGGAACTGGTCATTTACTTGGCCGGCGCCGATCCGCATGAAGGCGATCGCTTGGGTCGTCTGAAATTGAGCTTTGACGGGTTGATCGCTCGGGATCGGGCGGTGATGGATTGGGCCTGGCAGCGGCGCATCCCCTTGGTGATCTGCATGGCCGGCGGCTATGGCCGCGACATCGAGACCACGGTGCAAGTGCAAGTCAATACCTGGACCGTGGCGCAGAGCTATTGGCAACGCTGGCAAAATCGCCCTTTATGACCGTGACCACCAACCCAACCAAACCGCAAGCCTGGCCCCGATCGGCCTACCCGGTGTTTCGCACCATCACCACCCGCTGGATGGACAACGATGCCTATGGCCACGTGAACAATGTCGTCTACTACAGCTGGTTTGACACCGCTGTGAACGCTTACCTGATTGAGAACGGGGTGCTCGACATTCACCAGGGCGCCTCGATCGGGCTGGTGGTCGAGACGCAATGCAATTACTTTGCCCCGCTGGCTTTTCCGCAAACCATTGAGGCGGGCATTCGGGTGGCGCACCAGGGGACTTCGAGCGTGCGTTACGAGGTTGGTCTGTTTGCCCAAGGCGAGCCCCTGACCGCCGCCCGGGGTCACTTTGTCCATGTCTATGTGGACCGTCACAGCCGCAGGCCTGTGCCCTTGTCCGCCCCCTTCCAAACCGTTTTAGCCACACTCCAAGCCCCCCAGCCATGACTTCATCTTTGAAAACACCCCAGGTCAGTACCCGCATTGCCGACCCCGCCAGCGTCGACGCGGCGATCCAAAGCCGTTTTTCCGCCCGCGCCTTCCTGCCCAAGGCGGTGCCGCGCGAAGTGCTGGAGGATGTGTTGCGCGTGGCCGCCCGAGCTCCGAGCGGCACCAACACCCAGCCTTGGCATGTGTATGTGCTGCAAGGCCCAAAGCGCGATGCCTTGGTGACCCAGGTGTGTGCGGCGCACGACGCGCTGGCTGCCAACCCGGCCTTGGCCAACGAATATGCCGAGGCCTACGATTACTACCCCACCCAATGGGTCAGCCCCTATATCGATCGCCGCCGCGAGTGCGGTTTTGGTCTTTACAACGTCCTGGGCATTGGCAAAGGCGAGAAAGACAAAATGCATGCCCAGCACCAACGCAATTACAAGTTCTTTGACGCGCCCGTCGGCCTGATGTTCACCATCGACCGGGTCATGGGCCGGGGCAGTTTGCTCGACTTTGGCATGTTTTTGCAAAGCATCATGGTGGCGGCGCGGGCGCGTGGCTTGCATACCTGCCCGCAGGCGGCATGGAACCATTTCTCCAAAATCATCTTGCCGCACATCGGCGCGGCTGAAAACGACATGCTGGTCTGCGGCATGGCCCTGGGTTATGCCGATGAGTCGGCCTTGGTCAACACCTTTGAAACCACCCGGGTCGACCCCGCCACTTTCACCCATTGGGTGGATGGACGCTGACCTTCGGGTTGGGCTGAAAACCCGCGGAGCCAGGAACGGTCAGGGGGGCGGGGTCTTGCCTTACACTCGATCAAACTGCCCCTCTACAGCCCATGATCATCACCAGTTTGCTGGACACCGACCTCTACAAGTTCACCATGATGCAGGTGGTCTTGCATCAGTTCCCGGGTGCCCAAGTCGAATACCGTTTCAAGTGCCGCAATCCGGGCATCAATTTGGCGCCTTTTGCCGATGAAATTCGCAATGAAATCAAATCCCTGTGCGGCCTGAGTTTCAAAGAATCCGAGCTCAACTACCTGCGCTCTTTGCGCTTTATCAAAAGCGACTTTGTCGATTTTTTGGGTCTCTTCAAGCTCAACGAAAAATGTGTGCACATCACAGCCCTGCCTTCGGGGGAGTTGGAAATCACCATTCAAGGCCCATGGCTGCACACCATCTTGTTTGAAATCCCGGTGCTGGCCATTGTCAATGAGGTCTTCTTTCGCAACACCCAAAAGGTGCCTGATCTGTTGGGCGGGCGCCAGCGCCTAGAGACCAAAATTGCGCAATTGCAAGAGCCAGGCTTGGAGGCCCTGAAAATTGCCGACTATGGCACACGTCGTCGTTTTTCACGCGCCTGGCACGAAGAGGTGCTGCGGGTGTTGGCGGGTCGCTTGGGCACAGGACCTACGGGTCAATTGGCCGGTACCAGCAATGTGTATTTCGCCTACCTGCTGGGTCTGACGCCGCTGGGCACCATGGCGCACGAATACCTGCAAGCAGCCCAAGCCCTGGGGCCGCGATTGCGCGACAGCCAGGTGTTTGCTTTTGAATCGTGGGCGCGTGAATACCGCGGCGATTTGGGGATTGCGCTGAGCGACGTCTACGGCTTTAACGCCTTCTTGCGCGATTTTGATTTGTATTTCTGCAAGCTGTTCGATGGCGCGCGCCATGACAGCGGCGACCCATTTGCTTGGGGCGAGCGCATGATCGCGCACTACAGCAACAACCGGGTCGACCCGCGCACCAAAACGTTGATCTTCAGCGATGGCTTGACCGTGCCGCGCACCATCGAATTGTTCCGTCAATTCAATGGCCGCTGTCAACTGGCGTTTGGCATTGGCACCAACCTGACCAACGATGTCGGATATGAGCCGCTGCAAATCGTCATCAAAATGACCCGCTGCAATGGCCAGCCGGTGGCCAAGTTGTCAGACTCGCCCGGCAAGGGCATGTGCGACGACGAGAAGTACCTGGCGTATTTGCGTCAGGTCTTTGAAATTGAACAGCCGGCCTGATGACAAGCTATTTGAAACTTGGTTTGTTGCTGGGACTGGCGGCCCTGGTCAATGCTGGCGCACCGGCGCTGTTGCAGCATTTGGCCGAGGCGGGTGGCACCGAATCGGCCATCGCCACCACCTTGTGGTGCCTGAGTTTGTTTTTGGTCTTCGGCTGGGCCAGCAGCAAAGCCGCAGAGGGCACGGTGTTTCCCAGTTTCACCTTGCAGTTGTTGGTCGGCATTGTCTTGCATGACGCCTTGGCGCCGCTGTCCCTGCAGCTGACCTTGTCCGTGGTGGTGTGTACGGCCCTGGCGGCCATCATCTTGAAGTCGGGTGGCGACGAAATTGAACGCAAAGACTTTTGGCAAATGGCTTACCCCACGGTGATGCTGGCTGTGCTGGGGTATTTGATCACCTTCATCGTGATGTTTCCGCTGTTGGGGCTGCTGGGACTCGACGGCAAAACGGCCGCTTTGTTAGCGGCCATTTTGGGCTCCACCGATCCCGCCGCCTTGATTCCGACCCTCAAGCCGTTGATGTTCAAATCCAAATACAAAAACGTGGCCAACTTGGCGGTGGCTGAAAGTGCGCTCAATGATGCCGTGGGTGCGATTTTCACCGCTGCCGTGGTGGCCATGGTGCTGTCCGGCGTGCCCTTGGACAGTTTGAGCAGTTTGGCCGAGGGTTTGCTCAGTGCCCAAAATCTGCTGCTGCTGGGCCAGCAGTTCTTCTTTGGCATCCTGGCAGGCGTGATCGGTTGGTGGGGTGTGGCCGTGTTTGAGCGTTACAAGGCACAGCGCTTTGCCACAGAACAGGCCGAACACAGTTACGATTTTGCGGTCGTCTTGGTGGTGCCGCTTTTGACTTTCGTGTTGGCGCAGGCCTTGCACGGCAATGGGTTTTTGGCCGCCTTTGTGGTGGGCCTGTTGGGCAACTTCAACCACGGATCGCCCGAGTTCAAAACCCTGTTGCACAACATGGAGTCCAAAATTGAGAGTGTCGCCAAGCCCACGATTTTCATGATGGTTGGGCCATTTGTTTCGGCCGCCGACCTCTCCAGCACCCTGGGTTTGGGCTTGGCGATTTCGGTTCTGTTCATTGGACTGGCCAGACCACTGGCGGTGATGCTGTCCTTGGCGCTCACAGGGGTCAGTTTCCAAGAAAAATTATTCATGTGCGCGGTGCGTGAAACCGGTGTGATTCCGGTCGTGTTGGCGGTGATCACCGTGGCACAGTTTCCTGAAATGACCCAACTCATGTCTTTGACGGCCTGGGTGGTGATTTGGACCTTGACGGTGCTGCCTGCCATCACCCCTTGGTGGGCGCGCCAACTGCAGATGCTGGATTGATTGTTTGGAAAGAGAATTGAAATGAAGCCTTCCGTTTTTGTCGGTCGTCCTGTGTTTGAAGAAGTCTTAGACAGCCTGCGCCTGCATTTTGACGTGGTGGACAACCAGGCCGACGCCTTGTTCACCCCTGCTGAATTGATCGCCAAGTTGCAGGGTCAAGCCGGTGCCATCACCACCGGCACCGAGCGCATCGACGCGGCTTTGCTGGCCGCTTGTCCGGACTTGAAAGTGGTGGCGAATATGGCCGTGGGGTTCAACAACTTTGATGTGCCCGCCATGACCGCTGCCGGTGTGCAGGCCACCAACACCCCCGACGTGCTGACCGAGACCACCGCCGATTTTGGCTTTGCCTTGCTCATGGCCACCGCCCGGCGCATCACCGAGAGCGAGCATTATGTGCGCGCCGGTTTGTGGAAGAACTGGCGCTACGACATGTTTGCCGGTGCCGAGGTGCATGGTTCCACCCTGGGCATCATCGGCATGGGGCGCATTGGCCAAGGCATTGCGCGCCGCGCCGCACACGGTTTTGGTATGCAGGTGATCTACCACAACCGCTCGCATTTGAGCCCTGAGCTGGAGGCGCAATGCGGGGCGCGCTATGTGTCCAAGCAGGAACTGCTGCAAACCGCCGACCATGTGATGCTGGTCGTGCCTTACAGCGCCGAGTCGCACCACACCATTGGCGCGGCGGAGCTGGCCCTGATGAAGCCCAGCGCCACCCTGGTGAACATTGCACGCGGCGGCATTGTGGACGACGCGGCCCTGGCCCAGGCCTTGAAAGAGCGGCGCATCGCGGGCGCTGGTTTGGATGTGTACGAAGGCGAGCCCGCCTTGAATCCGGCCTTGCTCAGCGTGCCCAATGTGGTGCTGACGCCGCACATCGCCAGTGCCACCATCAAGACCCGCAAGGCTATGGCGCAATTGGCGGCGGACAACCTGATTGCCTACCTCAGCCAAGGCAAAGCCCTGACACCGCTCAACGCGCTGGTGGAGCGCCGCTGATGGCCGAATGGATGCCGTGGTTGCTGCTGGCCTTGGGTGGCCTGAACCTGTTGGTATTGCTCATTTTGTGGTTCACACGACAAGGTCATGGCCACAGCGCTGAGCAGACCCTACAAGCGCAACAACTCGCCCAGCAGCAAGCGCAACAACTGCAACAAGCCCTTGCCAGCAGCAGCGAGCGCTTGGAGCGCGAACTGCGCACTGAAATTCAAGAATCTGCACGAGGTGGCCGCCAAGAGATCATGCAAACCTTGGCGACCTTTCAGCAAACCCTGGTGCAGCAAAGCGCCGAAGCCACGCGCACGCAAAACAGCCAAATGGACGCGTTCGCCCAGCAACTGGGCTTGTTGCAAAAAACACTGTCGGACACACTGACCCAGCAGGTGCAAATGCTGTCGGAATCCAATGCCCGCCGCTTGACGGAAATGCGCGGCACCTTGGAAACCCAGCTGGCCCAGCTGCAGCAAAGCAACACCAGCAAGCTCGATGAAATGCGCCAGACGGTGGATGAAAAACTCCAGGCCACTTTGCAGGCGCGCTTGGGCGAGAGCTTCAAACAAGTGGCCGACCGCTTGGAGCAAGTGCACAAAGGCCTGGGCGAGATGAACACCCTGGCGCAGGGGGTGGGCGACTTGAAGCACCTGCTGACCAACGTCAAAACCCGCGGCATGTTTGGCGAGGCGCAATTGGCGTCTTTGCTGGAGCAGGTGCTGGCCCCCGACCAGTACGCGGCCCAACACCCCACGGTGCCGGGCAGCAAGAACCGGGTGGATTTCGCCATTCGTTTGCCCGGCCGTTCGGACGACGGCCAACCGGTGTGGTTGCCGATTGACGCCAAGTTTCCCAACGAAGACTACGAGCGCTTGCTCGAAGCACAAAGCCGCGCCGATCCGGTGCAGGCCGATGTGTGCAGCAAAGCGCTGGAGGCACGGGTGCGGCTGGAGGCCAAGTCCATCGCCGAGAAATACCTGGCGCCGCCTTACACCACCGACTTTGCGGTGATGTTTTTGCCCACCGAGGGCTTGTACGCCGAGGTCTTGCGCCGCCCGGGCTTGATGGAGTCGCTGCAGCGCGACCACCGCATCACGCTGTCTGGCCCCACCACCTTGATGGCCATGCTCAACTCCTTGCAAATGGGCTTTCGCACCCTGGCGCTGGAAAAGCGCTCCAGCGAAGTCTGGCAGGTCTTGGGCGCGGTCAAAACCGAGTTTGGCAAGTTTGGCGATGTGCTGGCCAAGGTCAAAGAGCAAACCCAAACCGTGCTCAATACGCTGGACAAAGCACAAACCCGCAGCAACGTGATGCACCGCGCATTGCGCACCGTGGACGCTTTGCCTGAAGCCCAAGCCGGGGCTTTGCTGCCCACCTCTGCGGTGGATGCGGCGCTGGACGCCGCCGAACGCGAGGCATGAAATCCAACTTGCTGCGCCTGATCGCTGGGCAAATCTTTTTGCACGCCTGCATGACGGGCATGCGCATGGCGACACCTTTGCTGGCGCTGCGCGATGGTCACAGTGCTTGGTCGGTCGGTGTGCTGCTGGCCTTGTTCGCGCTGACCCAGGTGTTTATGGCGATTCCGTCCGGACGCTACACCGATCGCCATGGTTTGAAAAAACCGATGCGTGTGAGCATCGCCATTGCGTTTGTCGGCGCTGGATTGGCCGCGTGGTGGCCGAGCTTTCCGATGTTGTGCGTCAGTGCCTTGATGACCGGTGGCGCCACCGGCTTGGCCGTGATTGCTTTGCAGCGGCATGTGGGCCGCTCCGTGCGCGATCCAGCGCAATTGAAAGAGGCCTTCAGTTGGTTGTCGATCGGGCCGGCGGTGTCCAACTTCATGGGCCCGATGGCGGCGGGTTTGTTGATCGATCATGCAGGCAGCGTGGCGGCTGACACCACCGGCTTTCGCGCCGCCTTTGCCTTGATGTGTTTGCTGCCCTTGGCCACATGGTTATGCATTCGCCAAGTCCCGGAGCTGCCCCTGCAGGCGCCACACCCTGACGCAGGCCAGCATGGCGCTTTTGATTTGCTGCGCGAACCCTTGATGCAGCGCCTGTTGGTGGTCAACTGGATGCTGTCATCGTGCTGGGACGTTCACACCTTCGTGGTACCGATCTTGGGGCACGAGCGGGGGATCAGTGCTTCGGTCATCGGGTTCATTTTGGGTGCGTTTGCGGTGGCCGCCGCCTTGATTCGGGTGGCTTTGCCCTTGGTCGTGCGGCATCTGCAGGAGTACCTCATTTTGACAGTGGCGATGAGCATCACGGCCATGATTTTCATGGTCTACCCCTTCACCCAGTCGCCTTGGAGCATGGGCGCTTGTTCAATTTTGCTGGGCTTTACCCTGGGCGTGGTGCAGCCCATGATCATGAGCACCTTGCACCAAATCACGCCCGTGCACCGCCAGGGTGAGGCGGTGGGTTTGCGCCTGATGTCGGTGAACGCGTCCAGCGTGGTCATGCCCATGCTGTTTGGCGCGGCTGGGGCTTGGGCGGGTATCGGTCCGGTGTTTTGGGTGGTGGGCTTGGTCGTGGGGGTGGGCTCGCGCTCAGCCTGGCACCTGCGGCCAAGGCCCGGTGCCCACTCGGCATCTGTTTAAGCCGCGCAGGGGGGCGTGTCCCCCAATTGGTAAAACGCCCGAATCACCGCCCAAGCTTGCTGTGCGTCGTTGACATAGTGGAACAGCTTCAGGTCTTCTTCGGCGATTGTGCCTTCGTCGACCAAGGCTTGGAAATTCACCAGCCGTGTCCAGTAATCGGTGCCAAACAGCAAAATAGGCACGGGTTTGGCTTTGCGCGTTTGCACCAAGGTCAAGATTTCAAACAACTCGTCCAAGGTGCCAAAGCCGCCGGGAAAGGCCAGCAAGGCTTTGGCGCGCATCATGAAATGCATTTTGCGCAGCGCAAAGTAATGGAACTTGAAACTCAGGTGCGGTGTGACGTAGGGGTTGGCCGCTTGTTCGTGCGGCAGGGCGATGTTCAGCGCTACCGACTGCGCCCCGACATCGTGCGCGCCGCGGTTGGCCGCCTCCATGATGCCGGGTCCACCCCCGGTGCAAATGTACAAACGCTCAGACGGCGGCATGACCTGGCAAGCTTGCGACACCTGCCTGGCAAAGGCGCGTGCCTGCTCGTAATAGCCGGCACCGCGCAGGGCTTGCTGGGCTTTCTTCAAGGCCAGCGGGTCCCGGCGGCTTTCGGCCAGCGCCATTTCGGCTTGGGCTGTTTCCATCGAGGGAAACCGCGCGCTGCCAAACACCACCACGGTGTGCTCAACCCCGGCGGCGGTTTGGTCGAGGTCAGGCTTGAGCATTTCCAGCTGAAAACGAATGCCCCGCGCTTCGCGGCGCAGCAAAAACTCCGGGTCGGCAAAGGCCAGTCGGTAGGCGTTGGGCTCCAGCGGCTCGCCGGTGGCGGCATAGGCTTGCAACTCGGCCCAGGCGTCGGCCAGCGGGGAATCTTTGATGTCTTGAGTGGATTGCATGGGGTGATTGTGACCTCATTCGTTCAGGGAAAAGCCGTCTATCGGGCACAAAAAAGGCTCCCTCAGGAGCCTTGTTTTGAAACCGTGTCGATCAAACGCGTTTGCGGTATTCACCGGTGCGGGTGTCGATTTCGATCTTGTCGCCTTGGGCCACAAACAAGGGCACAGGCACTTCCATGCCGGTGGCAATTTTGGCAGGCTTCATGACCTTGCCAGAAGTGTCGCCCTTCACAGCAGGCTCAGTCCAGGTGATCTCGCGCACCACGCTGGTGGGCAGTTCGACCGAGATGGCTTTCTCGTTGTAAAACACCACTTCGAGTTCCATGCCGTCTTCGAGGTAGTTCAGGGCGTCGCCCATGTTGGTGGCTTCGACTTCATACTGGTTGAAATCGGCGTCCATGCAGACATACATGGGGTCGGCAAAGTAAGAATAGGTGCAGTCTTTCTTGTCCAGAATGACTTGGTCCATTTTGTCGTCAGCGCGAAACACCACTTCGGTGCCGAAGTTGGCGATCAGGCTTTTGAGTTTCATGCGCACGGTGGACGAGCCACGACCGCCGCGTTGGTATTCGGTGCGCAGCACGACCATGGGGTCTTTGCCGTTCATGATGACGTTGCCGACGCGGATTTCTTGAGCGGTTTTCATAGGAATTGGATCTGAAAAGAAGAGGGAGTGGCCAAAAGCCAAGCCCACTATTCTAACCTGCGAGGGCGCAGGGACAGCGCTGAGGGGGCAGAGGGATTATTCCCTGGCCTTCAGGCCGTGGGCCAGGGCCCCCAGCACGATGCCGCCCAAGGCCCACAATATGTCGGTGTTGCCCGTGCCCAAAGCCGCCAATGCCGGGCCAGGGCAGACACCCGAGAGGCCCCAGCCGATGCCAAAAATGGCGGAGCCCATCGCCGTCTGGCGGTTCCAGCGAGCGGGCTGGGTTAAGAATTGACCGCCCAGCAGAGGGCGGGCCCACCAGCGCGGAAAGCCTTTGTAAGCGACCATGGCCAATCCGGCAGCGCCGCCCATCACCAGCATCAAGCCCCCGTCTTTGAAACGCAAAAAGCCCATCACCACCTCGGGCTGGACCATGGTGGCCAGCGACAGGCCAAAACCAAACAAAGCACCCGCCAGCAAGGTCGCCAGCGCTTTGGGCCGGGTCAGGGCGTGCGGGTTCAGGTTCTTGGGGTTCACAGGCGCTGCGTTCATGCCGGGCTCCAAGCCATCAGGTTGGCCGTCAAAAACGCGGTGGCCATGAAGGTCAGCACCGCGCCCAGCGAGGGCAGTTGCAGCGATCCGAGCCCGCAAATGCCGTGACCCGAAGTGCACCCGTTGCCCAGGCGCGCGCCGAAACCCACCCCAAAGCCACCGATCAGCAACTGCCACGCGGGCACGCTGGTGTGCTGCGCTTGCCCATCGTTCAGTGCCCAACGCCAGACCAAGGCACCCAACACCACCCCCAAAGCGTAGATCAGCCGCCATTGCCGGGTCTTGAGGAACCGGTCTTGCTGAAAAAACCCCTGCTTCAACAGGTAGGACCACGAACTGGAGAACACCGAACTCATGCCGCCGACCCAGCCGTTGCAAAGGTACAGCAGCGCCACGCCAGTGCCAATGCACAGGCCGCCCAGCAAATAGTGCTGCCAGCCGAGGGGAAAGAGGATCGTCAGCAAATTCATGGGGGAGGATTATCCGTGACGCTCTTTCGCTTCCCAAATCGTCACGACGCCAAGTCTGAGGGCGCATGAAGCTTGCGCAATTGCCTCACCAGGTCGTCTTGGCTCAGGAGTCGGTCCCTGGCCCCATGGACGCATAAGGTCCAATCGCGCAACAACTGCGTATCAATGGTGGGTAATTCAGCCTGATCCATCCCATTCCAAATCCGGTGAAATTGCCTCAGGCTTTGCGGCGCTTGCAGCCATTGCAGAAACGCTTCCAGCTTGGCGTGGTGGGCGTTGTCGTCTTGCGGGTAGATGTGCCAGACAAAGGGCTGGCCGGCCCACAGGGCGCGCACCAAGGAGTCTTCGCCGCGCACAAAGTTGAGGTCGCAGGCCCAGAGCATTTCGTCAAAGCCGTTTTGGTCGGTGTAGGGCAGGGCGCCCCAGTTCGGTGGCCAGGCCATGCTTTTCAAAGACTGCTGGACTGCAGCCAGCGGCCGACCAGGGGTGACCAGCAGGTGGTGGTGTGTGCCCGCCAGTTGAGTCAGCAGCCGAGGCAGGACTGTGGGTTCATAGCAAAACAAGCTGATCAGCAGGCCGCCCGGGGCCAGGCTGGGGGCGTGTTGTTGGCGCCAGGCCGCGCGGTCAAACCCTTGTTGGCGCGTCAGCAGGACGGCTTCGCGCAGCAGGCCACCGGTGCCCTCGGTGAAGCCGGGGTAGAAGAAGGTTTTGGTCCAGCCTTTGGCCGGGCCGCTCATCACGGGTGAGGGCAGGCCGTGCATGCGCGTCACCCAGTTTTGCGCGCTCAGGTATTCGAGGTTGATCCACACGGGTTGCTGCTTGCGGCTGGCCACGCCATGGGCCACAAAGGCTTCGGGCAGGGTGCAGCCAAAGGCTTCGATCCACACGTCGGCCGGGGCAAGGCACTCCAAGGTGCGGGCTTGGCTGGCCTGCGCCCAGGCGAGCACTTCCATGTCCGGCTCTTGTTCAGCCATAGGCGCCATCCAGGCCAGGGCCGAGGCATCGTCCACCCACATGCGCACCTGCTGACCGGCGTCACGCAACTGGCGCGCCAAGCGCCAGCACACGCCCAAGTCGCCGTGGTTGTCGATGACGGTGCAAAAAATGTCCCAGCGTTGAGCGGGTAGCAGGTGCGAGGGCATGTGACGATTGTCGCTGGAGTTTTCACAGACAATAGCTGCCATGTCGTCCATCCATGATGAATCTTTGCTGGCCCAGGTGGCGGCTTTGCCCTCTTTGCCGGGGGTGTACCGCTATTTTGATGCGCAGGACCAATTGCTTTACGTGGGCAAGGCGCTGAACCTCAAGCGCCGAGTTTCCAGTTATTTTCAAAAAGACCATGGCGGCACGCGCATTGGCCACATGGTCAGCAAAATTGTGCGCATGCAGACCACGGTGGTGCGCTCAGAAGCCGAGGCGCTGCTGCTGGAAAACAACTTGATCAAGACCTTGAACCCCAAGTTCAATATCTTGTTTCGTGACGATAAAAGTTACCCGTATTTGAAGCTGACGGGCACGGTGACCACATTGGCACTGCCCAAATCCCCCAAAGCAGAAACTGGCGTTTCACCGCTGCTGTACTCACGCATCGCCTATTACCGCGGTGCGGTGGAGAAAAAACACCATTATTTCGGACCGTTCCCGAGTGCCTGGGCGGTGAAAGAGTCGATCCAGTTGCTGCAGAAAGTGTTTCGCCTGCGCACCTGCGAAGACACGGTGTTTGCCAACCGCTCGCGCCCCTGCCTGTTGTACCAAATCAAACGTTGCTCGGGGCCGTGCGTGAGCATGATCACACCTGAAGACTATGCCCACGATGTGCGCAATGCGGACAAATTTTTGCGCGGCGAAACCCAGGTGGTGCTCAAGGAGTTAGAGGCGCGCATGATGGCCCACGCCGACCGATTGGAGTTTGAGCAAGCGGCCGAAGCGCGCAACCAAATGACGGCCTTGTCGCGCGTGCTGCACCAGCAGTCGGTGGACACCGCGACCGATACCGATGCCGACATTTTGGCCGTCAAGGTGCAGGGCGGCCGCGCCTGCGTGAACCTGGCCATGGTGCGCGGAGGGCGGCATTTAGGGGACCGGCCTTATTTCCCTTCGCATGTGGACGATGCCCATGCGATTGCGAGCTTGATGCAAGAGGAGGGCGAGGAAGCGCAGGAGGCGGATCGTGCCAAAGCCGTGGAAATTCAAGTCTTGGAGGCTTTTATTGCACAGCATTATTTGGGCGTGCCCGTGCCACCGGCCTTGATCACCAGCGAAGCGGTGAACCCACATTTGATCGAAGCTTTGTCGCTGCAAAGCGGTGTCAAGGTCACTGCGGCGCACAACCCGCGCGAGCAACGCCGCGTTTGGCTGGAGATGGCTGAGAAAAATGCGGCCATCCAACTGACCCGTTTATTGGCCGAAGAGGGCTCGCAGCAAGCGCGCACCCGGGCGCTGGTGGAGGCGCTGGATTTGACGCCGGATGACATGGCCGCACTGCGCATGGAGTGTTTTGACATCTCGCACACGGCAGGCGAAGCCACCCAGGCCTCGTGCGTGGTGTTTCAAAACCACAAAATGCAAAACAGCGAATACCGGCGTTACAAGATTGAGGGCATCACGCCCGGCGACGATTACGCCGCCATGCGCCAAGTGCTGCAGCGCCGCTACGGCAAATTGGCCGAAGCCATCCGCGCCGGCGAAAGCCAAGCGCGCATGCCCGACGTGGTGCTGATCGACGGCGGCAAGGGCCAAGTGTCTATGGCGCGCGAGGTGTTTCAAACCCTGGGACTGGACTTGTCGCTGATTGTCGGCGTTGAAAAAGGCGAGGGCCGCAAAGTAGGCCTGGAAGAATTGGTGTTTGCCGATGGCCGCGACAAAGTCTATTTGGGCAAAGACTCCGCCGCGCTGATGTTGGTGGCCCAGGTGCGCGATGAGGCACACCGCTTTGCCATCACCGGCATGCGTGCGCAGCGCGCCCGTGTTCGCATGGGCGGCAGCAGCATCGAGGAAATTGCCGGGGTGGGCCCCAAAAAACGCGCCCGCCTGTTGCAGCGCTTTGGCGGTGTGCGGGGCGTAGAAAGCGCCAGCGTGCAAGACCTGATGTCGGTTGAAGGCATTTCGCGCGATTTGGCCGAAAGTATTTACAACGCCCTGCACTGAGCCTGCCAACTCGCCTCCGGGGCGTGCCACAATAAGCGATCCATGTTTTACACCATCCCCACCCTCATGACCTTGGCGCGGATTGTCGCCATTCCGCTGATTGTGGCGGTGTATTACCTGCCGATTGACGCACAAACCCGCAACCTGGTGGCCACCAGCATGTTTGTGGTGTTTGCCATCACCGATTGGTTGGACGGCTATTTGGCCCGTAAATTGAACCAAGCCTCGGCTTTTGGCGCCTTTTTGGACCCGGTCGCCGACAAATTTTTGGTTTGCGCCGCCTTGCTGATGCTGGTCGAGATGCACCGCGTGCATGTCCTGGTGGCGCTGATCATCATTGGCCGTGAAATCGCCATTTCGGCCTTGCGCGAATGGATGGCCCAATTGGGCGCTGGCAAAAGTGTCGCCGTGCACATGGTGGGCAAACTCAAAACCACGGTGCAAATGGTGGCAATCCCTTTCTTGTTGTTTGATGGCATGCTGTTCAATCTGATCGACACCCGGCAATGGGGCGAATGCTTGATCTGGGCGGCGGCGGTGCTGACCATCTGGTCCATGGTCTATTACATGCAAAAAGCCTTGCCCGAAATCCGTGCCCGCGTGAAATGAGTTCAGTTGACGACCGCAGCGCGTGGGTCCGCGCCATGCCCGCCGTGTTTGTGCTGATTTGGAGTACGGGCTTTATCGTGGCGCGCTTGGGCATGCCCCATTCCCCGCCTTTTACTTTCTTGTTGATTCGCTTCCTGTTGTCCATCGCCTGCTTTGTGCCTTGGATCATGTGGGCCAAAGTGCCTTGGCCTGAAAGCCGCCAGCAGTTTTTGCATTTGTCGGTGACCGGCATTTTGATCCAAGCAGGTTACTTGGGGGGCGTGTGGGCAGCCGTCAAGGCGGGCATGGGCTCAGGGCTGTCGGCCTTGATTGTGGGCATTCAACCGGTGCTGACGGCGATTTGGTTGTCGGCCATGCACGCACGGGCGGTGGCTGCGCAGACGCCCGACCCCCGTGGGGTGGCCTCGGTCAGTGCGATCACACCACGCCAGTGGCTGGGCTTGTTGCTGGGCTTGGCGGGTTTGTTGATGGTGGTCTGGCGCAAACTGACCCAAGGCAGCGCAATGGACCATGTGGATGTCGTGAACATGGCTTTTGCGGTCGGGGCCTTGCTGTGCATCACGACCGGCACCCTGTACCAAAAGCGTTTTGTCCAGCCCTGCGATGTGCGCAGCGCCAACACCGTGCAATTGCTGGCCGCCGCCTGCGTCACTTTGCCGTTGGCCCTGCTGGAAGTCGAAAGTGTGGAATGGGTGCCGGAGATGTTCGGCGCCATGGCCTGGTCGGTGTTGGGTTTGACGCTGGGTGGCAGTTCCTTGTTTTACATGCTGATTCAGCGTGGTGCCGCCGCTGCGGTCACAAGTTTGATGTACTTGGTGCCCCCCACCACGGCCTTGATGGCATGGCTCTTGTTCGACGAGCCCATCACCGCCATGACCCTGGCAGGCACCGCTTTGACCGCTTTGGGCGTGAGCCAAGTCGTGCGTGCGACGAAAATTTAACAACGAGCTGATAAGCTCAACCCCACATTTTTTTGGAGAGGCTGACCATGACCCAACACCGCATCGCTGTGATTCCAGGAGACGGCATTGGCAAAGAAGTGATGCCCGAAGGCTTGCGCGTGATGGACGCGGCCGCACGCAAATTCGGTATCGACTTGCACTTCGACCACTTTGATTTTTCCAGCTGGGACTACTGTGAAAAGCACGGCAAGATGCTGCCCGACAACTGGAAGGACCAGATCGGCGGCCACGATGCGATTTACTTTGGTGCAGTGGGATGGCCTGACAAGATTGCCGACCATGTCTCATTGTGGGGTTCGTTGTTGTTGTTCCGCCGTGAGTTTGACCAGTACATCAACCTGCGCCCCGCGCGTTTGATGCCCGGCATCATCGCCCCCGTGGTGCGGCGTGACGGCAGCCCCAGGCAGCCCGGCGAGATCGACATGTACATCGTGCGCGAGAACACCGAGGGCGAGTACTCCAGCATCGGCGGGCGCATGTACCCTGGCACGCCCCGCGAAATCGTCATGCAAGAGACGGTGATGTCGCGCATTGGCGTGGACCGCGTCCTCAAGTTCGCGTTTGAGCTGGCGCAATCACGCCCTAAAAAGCACCTGACCAGCGCCACCAAGTCCAATGGCATTGCCATCACCATGCCTTACTGGGATGAACGCGTGGTCGAGATGGCCAAGCACTATCCGGGCGTCAATGTGGACAAGTTTCACATCGACATTTTGACCGCGCATTTTGTGCAACGGCCTGACTTCTTTGACGTGGTGGTGGCCAGCAATTTGTTTGGCGACATCCTGAGCGATCTGGGGCCGGCCTGTACCGGCACCATTGGTATTGCGCCCAGCGCCAACCTCAATCCTGATCGGCTCTTTCCCTCACTGTTCGAACCCGTGCACGGCTCGGCACCAGACATTGCAGGCAAAAGCATCGCCAACCCCATCGGTCAGATCTGGTGTGGCGCGATGATGTTGGAGTTCCTCGGTTACAAGCAAGCACACGATGCGGTCTTGGCTGCGATTGAAAAAGTGCTGCACCCGCAAAGCGGTGCCCCACGCACGCCAGACATTGGCGGAACGGCGTCTACCCAAGATGTGGGCAAGGCCATCGCTGACGCGCTTTGATGGGGATGGCCTGAAAATTTGCCCCGCACGGCCAGCTGCGGGGCTAAAAATGTCGACTTTGTCACAGTGGCTGTGAGGTTTGCGTCTAAAATTTAAGCCGTATCTTTGCAACGCCACGCGGCTTCGTGCCAAATCTAAAGGCATTGCAAAGATAAAACCGACAGATCAGATACTTGGTCTTTTATTTCTTAAGAGGCACTTTGTGAATAAAACAGAATTGATCGAGCACATCGCGAAGCAGGCGGACATTTCCAAAGCTGCTGCCGGTCGTGCATTGGAAGCCATCATGGGCGGCGTGCGCACCACATTGAAAAAAGGCGGCACCGTTTCTTTGGTGGGTTTTGGCTCGTTTGCCGTGACCAAACGGGCTGCCCGAACCGGTCGCAATCCACGCACGGGCGCTGCGATTAAAATCAAGGCTGCCAAGATTCCCAAATTCCGTCCAGGCAAAGCATTGAAAGATGCTTTGAACTGATACAGTTTCAGGTTGGGGCGCTTAGCTCAGTTGGTAGAGCGGCTCCTTTACACGGAGTAGGTCGGCGGTTCGAGACCGTCAGCGCCC
>CANGEE010000050.1 GCA_947452635.1 Comamonadaceae bacterium
AAAATTTCGGCCAGCTGATGCGGGGCCAACAAAGGGTTGACCGGGTTGGCAATGCCCACCGCTTGCGCACCGAACAACGCATAAAAGCTTTGCGGCAGCAAGGGCAGTAAAAAACTCACCACATCCTCAGCGCCCACACCCAGTTCATGGAACAAATTGGCCGCTTGGGTAACGCGCGCCATGAGTTGCGCATGGCTGATGACCTGGGGCTTCACATCGGGATCGGGTTGGGCGAGAAACTGAATCGCTGGTGCATCGGGCTGAAAGGCCGCACCCGCGTGCAAGGCGGCGTAGGTGCTTTGGACGGCGATGCGCTCGGCGTAAGGCGTCTGCTCGAAGGACCTGACATCAGCGTCGGTCTGGAATATAGGCAGGTGGGGACCTGTCAATCGATCAAGCAAATGCGCACGGGGCATGACTGAATCTCCAAGGGAATAGGGCCAGCAAGAGTCAAATTCAGTATCGCACCCCTGCCAAGCCCGCGCGTCCTCGGAAAAACCCTCGCCGGGTTGCCTCGGCGACAGACAGGGCGCGACAAGACCGTCATATTGGCCTGACCCCTTCACACAGAATTGACCATGACACACGAACTCGAAGAAAGCTTTGCTGACGGCATTGCCACCCTGACCCTGAACCGCCCTGCCTCGCGCAATGCGCTGACCCGGGACATGCTCAACCAAATGGCGCAGACCCTGCCGCGACTGGCCCAAGACCCGGCCGTGCGGCTGGTGGTGGTGACCGGGCAAGGGGGCGCATTTTGCGCCGGCGGTGACGTCAAGGGCTTTGCCAACCGCGCCGCCGACAGCAGCCAAGCACCCAGCTTTGAACACAGCGCGCAGTCTTTGCGCGGCGTGATGGAGGTCAGCCGCTGGCTGCATGAAATGCCCAAGCCCACGCTGGCGGTGATCTCGGGTCCGGCGGCCGGGGCCGGCCTGTCCATGGCTTTGGCCTGCGATATGCGCATCGCCGCAAGCGACGCCAAACTCACAACCGCCTTCTCTAAGGTGGGCTTGTCAGGCGATTTTGGCGGCAGCTATTTCCTCAGCCACATCGTCGGCGCCGCCAAAGCCCGCGAGATGTATTTCACCGCCCAAGTGATTCTGGGCGAAGAAGCGGCGCGCATCGGTCTGGTGCACCGCGCGGTGCCCGCCGACCAATTGGCGCAAGCCGCCCAGGATTGGGCCCAAGAGTTGGCCGCCCTGCCCACCATTGCCGTGGGCTATATGAAACGCAACCTGAATGCGGGCCTGCGCGGCGCGTCTTTGGCCGAAGTGCTGGACCTGGAGGCCACGCACATGACCCGCACCTTTGAAACGCAAGACCACAAATCGGCCGCCAAAGCCTTTGTGGAAAAACGCGCGCCCCAATTTGAAGGACGTTGATCGTCCATCGATCTTTCAAGCAAAGACTTCGTCCATCTGAAATCTCGGCATCACCTGTTCGACAAACAAATTGAGCGAAGCCAATGATTCGGCGTAAGTCAGATCGCCAAATGCAAAACGTGTTAAGACGTAGTTGGCGCCTGAAATGTCCACCTCTCTGGCTAACTGCTCTGTCACTTCATCCGGCGTGCCGGTGATCACCATGCCACCGGCTGTCGCAGCGGCAAAGTCCTCGGGAATCGGGTAGCTCTTCATGGGGTTGCCGTGGGCGCGCCACAAATGCTGCAAGCTGTTGTACCAACAAGCGAATCCGCGCTTGCCAATCTCGTAGGCTTCGCGACTGGTTTCAGCCACCACGATATGCCGACCCAAGCCCATGAAAGGCATGACGTGTTGTTGCGCGTCAAATTTCGAATTCCAAACTTCTTTGTATTTGTCTGTGATGGCTTTGATTGGGACTGAGGGCCCATTGCACACGATATTGACATTGTTTTCAGCTGCCCAGGGCACTGCAGCCGCGGCGGACATGCCGTACCAAATCGGTGGATGCGGTTTTTGGATGCACTCCAATTCAACCGGCACATTGTCAAACTTGAAATGCTCGCCCTCAAAGTTGATGCGCTTTTGGGTCAAGCCCATCATGACCACGTCATAAGACTCGATGTACAGCTTGCCGGAGTTTTGGGCGTTGACGCCGAAATAGCCCATCTCATAAGGCGAGCTGCCACGGCCAATGCCCAAATCCAAACGCCCGCCACTCATTTGATCGAGCATGCAGACTTCTTCAATGATGCGCAGAGGATGGGTCAAACTCAGGGTGTAGACCAAGGGGCCGAAGCGCAGCTTCTTCGTCCTTTGCGCCAGCGCCGCTAAAAACACACTGGGCGACGAGGCCATGCCCAGCGGCGTGCCGTGGTGCTCGGCGATGTGATAGGCGTGAAAGTTGGCACGGTCATAGACCTCGGCCAATTTCAATCTGTTTTCATAATGCGCGGTCAAACCGACATCGCCGCGGTCCAGATGGTCGAATACACCGAATTTCATAGGAGTTCTCTTTCAATCAGGCTTTGGGGGCCAAGGGGTCAATGCCATCGATCAAGACAAAAGCGATGCGGCAAAATTCATTGGACCGATTCACCCAGGCATGGTTGGTGGCTTGTTGCACCAAAATATCGCCCGCTTTCATGTGCACCTCAGAGTCATCCAGGAGCATGTCAATCTCACCCGACAACACAATGGCGTAATCCACGCTGGGCGTGCGGTGCATGAAGGCGTGACGCGCAGCCGCGCCATCGCCATGGTGGCTCACCCCCATGGCCTTGAGCAGATCTTCTTGCTTCATCGCTTCGGTCTCGGCGGTGATGGGCGGAAAGTCCACGATGCGCAGCACCGAGCCGTTGGGTGGCGGCGGCACACCGATGGTTCGATCTGCGCGGTCGATAGTCAAATCGACGCGCGCTGGCGTTTCATCGGTCACCCACAACAGGGTGCTGACAAAGCCCGCACCGGCGCGGGTTTTTTGATTGGGTGCAAAACCGTCGATTTCGACAATGGCTTTGCCCTTGGCGTCATGCCCTGTGACGATGCGGCGAATGCGGTGGTCCATGTTCATTCCTTTTTCAATTGTTTCAATCCATCACAGCGCCGGAGTTTTGGATCGCAGGCGACCAACGCTTGTATTCTTTTTTCACAAACTCAGCCATTTCGCCGGGGCTCAAAGGCTCGGAGGGCTCCATCGCGGCTTTGTCCAACAGCGCGGCATAGGCCGGCGTGGCTTGGAACTTGCGAATCCTGTCGGACAGCACGTCCACAACGGCGGCTGGCATATGGGGTGGGCCGGCAAACGCAATCCAGCCTGACCAGTCAAAGCCAGGAACGGTTTCGGCAATCGGCGGAATCGACGGCACCAACACCGTTCTTTTGGCCATGGAGGTGCCCAGGGCAAAGAGCTTGTTGGTTTTCAGGTGCGGGATGGCCAAGGTGCCATCGATGAACGCCATGTCTACCTGGCCTGAAAGCAAGTCCACCATCGAGGTGTTGCTGCCTTTGTAGGGCACATGAATGAGGTTCAGACTCAGCTGTTTTTTCAGCAACTCCATGAAAATATGCTGCGGTGATCCATTGCCCGACGAGGCATACGAATACTTACCCGGGTTTTTGCGCACTGCCTCGATCCAGTCCTTGACATTGCGCGCCGGGAAGTTGGGGTTGACCACCAAGAAAAAATTGGTCAAGCCCAAGCGAGCGATGGGGGTGAGGTCTTTGAGTGGATCAAACCCTGGGTTGGTCATCAGCTGCGGCCCCAGGCTGAGCGTGGTGACGGTGGGCAACATCAGCGTATAGCCATCGGGCGGTGCTGTGGCCACCATTTTGGCGGCCAGCAAGGTGCTGGCGCCGGCTTTGTTGTCGATCACAAAAGATTGTTTCAGCTGGGTTTGCAACTCATCACCGATCGCACGACCGAGCACATCCACCAAAGAACCCGCCGTGAAAGGCACCACAATTTTCACCGGCTTGTTGGGGTAGGTTTTGAGATCTTGCGCGTAGGCATGCAGGCCCAGCAAAGCCAAAACCGCTGTAACAAGTAATTTGATCAAGGGGTTCTCCTGTTTTAAATAATTATGATTAGCGTAATTTTTTACGTATAATGAAATTAATTTAAAGCACCCACAGCGCCCTGTCAACAGGGTTTTCACGCTGACCTCTCCAACCGCTGTCGAGAATGGACACATGCAAGCCAAACAACAAGGTGTAGAGGCCGCTGAAATCGTCAGCTCGATTTTGGAGGGCATGCTGCAAACCCCGCGCCCCGTGCGTTTGAAAGATTTGGAAGCCCAAACCGGTATTGCGGCCGCCAAGCTGCACCGCTATTTGGTCAGCATGCTGCGGGGAGGACTGATCACCAAGACAGTGGATGGCAGCCGCTACGACTTGGGTTTGCTGGCTTACCGCATTGGCCAATCCGCCACCCACGACCAACACAGTTGGGACCTGCTGCAGCCCTTTTTTGAAGACTTTATTGGCCAACTGCACGGCGACGAGCTGGGTCAGGCCGTGGGCATTGGCCGCTGGGTGGGCACAGGCGCCACCATGGTGAAATGGTTTGAACGGGACTCGCCCCTGTCCATCCGCTCCAATCCAGGGGTTCAATTGGGCGTCACCACCTCGGCCACGGCCAAATTGCTGGCCGCCCATTTGCCGGCGCAGATCACCCACCCCTTGGTGGTGCGAGAACTCAAAGAACGCGATGCTTATTCAACGGCGCAGGTGAAAAAAATAGCCCAGGAATACGCCCAGATCGTCCAGTCTGGCATTGCACAATCGATGGGCGCCAGACGCACGGGCCTGAATGCGCTGTCGACCCCTCTGTTTGACAGCACGGGGCAAGTGGTGGCCGCCATCACCATCTTGGGCATGGCGCCGCATTTCAAGGCCCAGTTGGACGGCCGTGCGGCTGCACTTTTAAAAACTTGGGGCCAACAAATGTCCCACAAGTTGGGCTATCGTGGGCACTAGCGCCACGGCCTCAACGCGGTTTGTCAACCGGCCGATTCAAGGCTTCTTCAATCGGTCGCATGTCATCGCGAATGCGTGCAAAGTAACAGGCAAAAACCAAACTGGCACACAAGCCCAAACCCGCACTCAAGGCCAGCGCCAGAGGACTGCCGATGCCATGCGCCACCCAGCCGGTGAACAACGATCCCAGCGGCGACATCCCCAAAAAAGACATCACATACAGCGCCGCCACGCGGCCTCTCAATTCATCGGGCACGATGCTTTGCAGCACGGTGTTGGTGGCGGCTGCCGTCAACATCATGCCCCATGCCGAAATGAAAATCAGTGGCAAAGCCAAGCCCAAAACAGTGGTCATGGAAAAGGCGAGCAAAGCCACACTGGCGACACCGGCACTCCACCCCATGACATGGAACAAACCACGAATGGACTCGCGTGAGGCCAAATACAACATGCCACACACGGCGCCCAAACCCGCAGCGCTGTAAAGCCAACCCAAGGTTTGCGAATTCCCTTGGAAGCGCACGCTGGCAAACCAAGGCATCAAAGTGCCATAGGAGTGCAGGCAAAAACTGCTGAAGGCCAAGAGCAGCAAGGCGCTGCGACTGGGGAAAAATCCATAGGCATAACCCACACCGGCCCGCAATTGCCGCCACAGACCTGTTGGGTTGGGATGCGGGGTGTGCGCGGCAATCCGAGTGGCTTTCAAAGCCGCCACAACCGCGCCACGCATCAGGCTGTTGGCGGCGAAACTCCAGATCTCACCCCAGGCCGCCGTGACCAAGCCACCCAACATGGGACCGATAAAGCGGGCACCATTCATGACCGTGGCATTCAGGGCAATGGCATTGGTCAGTTCTTGCCGATGCGGCAAGAGCTTGGAGATCAGGGATTGCCGGGCGGGCGCATCGAAGGCGTTGCCCAGGCCCAACACCAGATTGCCCGCCACCACATGCCAGGCTTGCATCTGACCGGTGAGCATGAGCGCCAGCATGCACAGCGATTGCACCGTCGCCAAGCCGTTGGTGACATACAGCACACGGCGCACATCCAAGCGATCGATCAACACGCCGGCAAAGGGCGTGATGAGCAGCAGCGGGATTTGCAAGGCAAAGGCGGACAGGCCCAGCATCACGGTGGAACCCGAGAGCCGAAACACCAACCAACTGGTGGCGACCAGCTGAATCCAATTGCCAATTTGGGAGGTTCCTTGCCCGATCAAGAACAAACGAAAGTTGCGGTGCGCCAGGGCACGCAGACTGTTCGGTAGTTTCATGGCGTCAATCGGGTTGGGGCGTCGTGGTGAAATTTGATTTTAGAGGGTCAGCCCGATTTCCGTCTTGACCGCCGAACGGCAAAGCCCGATGAACTGTCACGCGGCGGACTGACCGACACCCTGATTTACCGGCTAATGGAGGCCAAACAGACCCTTGGAAAGCAGTCCCCTATGGCCTCTATCTGGCTCAAACCCATCTCGATCGAACTCTTGTCCCGTAACCACCTGAACACAGCGCCAGGCACCCTGGGCATGGAGTTTTTGGAAGTGGGCGATGATTTTTTACGGGCTCGCGTTCCGGTTGATCACCGCACGCGGCAGCCCTTTGGCATTTTGCACGGCGGCGTCTCGGTGGTGCTGGCTGAAACCTTGGGCTCTTGTGGTGCAGCTTATTCATCCCCCTTGGAGCACCGCGCTGTCGGACTGGACATCAACGCCAACCACATCAAAGCCACCAGCGAGGGTTGGGTCACGGGCATTGCGCGTCCTGTGCACCGAGGGCGCACCACCCATGTGTGGCACATCGACATGCACAACGACGCAGGCGAGTTGACCTGCGTGTCGCGCATCACCATGGCCATCCTCGCGCCCAAGGGCTGAGCCCACGCAAGGCTGCACGGGATTTACTCGGGCTTGACGTCAGCGGTCTTGATGACCTTGGCCCATTTCACGATTTCATCGTCCAGAAATTTACCGGCTTGCTCGGGCGTGTTGCCCACCGCTTCGATGCCCAGCGCCTCAAAACGCGCTTTCAAATCCGGCGATCGAATGGCTTTGGCGGTTTCTTGCGACAAGCGATTGACGATGTCACGCGGCGTGGCCGCAGGCGCTAAGAACAAAACCCAAGTAGAGCCCTCCATCGCCGGGCCGCCGGCCTCGACCACGGTCGGTACCTCGGAAGCGCCCAACACCCGCTTATTGGAAAAAACCGCAATGGGTTTGACCTTGCCGCTGCGCACGTGCGGCATCATGGCACTGGCGGTATCGGTCAGCACTTGCAAACTGCCGCCCATCAAATCACTCAAGGCCGGGGCCGTGCCCTTGTAGGGCACATGCACCATGTCCGCCCCGGTCACTTGTTTCAACAACTCCTGGGTCAAATGCGCCGCAGCCCCCACACCCGACGAACCAAAAGCCACCTTGCCCGGATTGGCTTTGGAATAAGCCACCAGCTCTTTGATATCCTTGAACGGCAGGTTGTTGTTGGCCACCATCACCAAGGGCGCAATCCCCACCAGTGAGACGGGCGCGAAACTTTTCACCACGTCATAGGGCAAACGGCCCGCATACAAGGTGGCATTGGCAGCGTGGGCCCCGATCACGGTCAAAAAGGTGTAGCCGTCAGGCGCGGCTCGGGCCACCAAATCAGCCCCCAAGATGGAATTGGCACCGGGTTTGTTTTCCACCACGATGTTCCAGCCCGTTTGTTCTTGCACCTTTTGCACCACCATGCGGGTGGCGTTGTCGGTGATGCCCCCTGGGGTGTAGGGAACAATCCATTTGATGGGCTTGGCAGGCCAGGTTTGCGCCTGGCTCAGCGCTGTGAAGGCCACAGCCCCGAGCAAGGCCAAGCGCTGAAGTAAACGAGAGGAAAACATGTGGTGTCCTTGTGTGTGATCTGTACAAAGCCAGGGCTTGGGCCTGCGCTGAAGGGGTCTTGTCTGTTCAGGCTGTGACGATGTGGGGTGTGATCAGGTACTTGGTGCCGGTGGCGCGCTGGCCATAGGCTGCAATCACGTCCGGGTCCAAGGCCTGCGCCAAGCTGATGTGCTGCGAATAAGTGCTGGCGAACGTGGTTTTCAATTCGGCTGACACGCGCTGGCGCAGCTTTTGCGCATCGGCCTCGCCAATGCTTTGCAAAAAGGGCGTCAACAACCAACCGCCCAGGCCCCAGGCAAAGCCAAAGTTACGGCTGAACTCCGTGGGGCGCACGTCCAGGCCGCCATAGATGTACACCTGTTTGTGGGTGGTCGAGCCATAGCGGCTGTAGACCGTGGCCGTTTGGTTCAGCGCCGCTTCCATGCAGCTCAGAATCTGGCCCGCCAGTGCGCCGCCGCCAGTGGCATCGAAAGCGATGGTGGCGCCTGTCTCCACCAGCGCCTGGGTCAGGTCCGCCATGAAAGTGGGCTGTGAGGTATCACACACATGACGCGCGCCGATGCCTTTGAGCAGCGCAACCTGCTCGGGCTTGCGCACAATATTGACCAAGGCGATGCCGTCTTTTTGGCAAATGCGGTTCAGCATCTGGCCCAGATTGGAGGCCGCAGCCGTGTGGACCAAGGCTTTGTGGCCCTCGCGACGCATCGTCTCCACCATGCCCAATGCGGTCAGCGGATTGACAAATGATGAGGCCCCGTCAGCGGCTGTGGCATCGTGAGCCAACGCGATGCAATGGGCCGCATCCAGGCAGCGGTATTGCGCGTACATGCCACCGCCCAGCATGGCCACGGTTTTGCCCAGCAAGGCTTGCGCAGCAGGGTGAGCGCCGGCTGCGACCACGGTCCCCGCGCCTTCGTTGCCCACAGGCAGCGACTGGCCCACCCGGCCTTGCATGCTTTTCATCAAACGCTCGGGCACTTGCATGGTCACCACCGGATGGGTGGCGCTGCCCGAGCGCACGCGTGTACCGATGTCCGCAGCGCCAAACAGCAATCCGATGTCCGAGGGATTGATCGGCGTGGCCTCGACACGCACCACCACTTCATGGGCGGCGGGTGTGGGTATGGGTTCATCAACCAAGCGCAGTTCGAGTTGCCCACTGGCTTTGATGAGGGAGCGCATTTGCAGTCCCGTGGTGCTTAAGGTCATGACGGTTTCCGTTCAGTTTGTGGTTCAGGTTGTCGTGCTGGTTGTCGTGCCGGTTGCATTGGGCGATCAGATCACACAATGCGCGTCTTGTGCCCGGCCCAGTAGGCGTCGCGCAGCACACGCTTGTAGAGTTTGCCGGTCGGCAACCGGGGCAGTTGGTCGGTGAAATCGATCGACTTGGGGCACTTCATGTGCGCCAGGTGTTGGGCGCAAAACGCCATGAGCTCTTGCGCCAGCTCGGGGCTCGGTGTCACACCGGCCAGGGGCTGGATCACGGCTTTGACCTCTTCGCCAAAGTCTTCGTTGGGAATGCCAAACACCGCCGCATCGGCCACCTTGGGGTGGGTCACCAGCAGGTTCTCGCACTCTTGCGGGTAAATGTTCACGCCACCCGAGATGATCATAAAGGTCGAACGGTCGGTGAGGTGCAAAAACCCGTCCTCATCCACATAGCCCATATCGCCCACGGTGCACATCGCGCCGTCCGCCGAACGCGACTCGGCGGTGCGCGCCGGGTCGTTGAAATACTCAAAAGCGGCGCCCGCTTTGAACCAGATTTCACCCGGTTGGCCCTTGGGCACAGCCTGCATTTGCTCGTCCAGCACATGCAACTCGCCAAACAGCACCTTGCCCACGGTGCCGCGATGGGCCTGCCACTCGGGCGTGTCGCAGGCGGCAAAGCCAAGGCCCTCGGTCGCGCCGTAATACTCGTGAATGATGGGCCCCCACCACGCGATCATTTGTTCTTTCACTTGCGCCGGACAGGGGGCAGCCGCATGGATGGCAATTTTCAAAGAAGACAGATCAAAGGCCAATCGCTGGGCATCGGGCAACTTCAGCATCCGGCTGAACATGGTCGGCACCAGCTGCGAATGGGTGACCCGGTATTTTTCGATCAAGGCCAGGTACTGCTGGGGATCGAAATGCTCCATGATGATCGCAGTGCCCCCGCTTCGAATCACCATGCTCACATTGGCCAATGGGGCCGAATGATAGAGCGGCGCAGGCGAGAGGTAAATCATGCCTTCCTCGCATTGCCACAGCTTGTGCAAAAAAGCAAAAAGCGGCATCACATGGCTGGGCGGCTGCACTTCCAGCGGCCGCAAAACCCCTTTGGGCCGCCCGGTGGTGCCCGAAGAATAAAGCATGGCGGTGCCCACAAACTCATCGCTGACCGGCACGGCCGGATAGCTGGCCACGGCCTGGGCAAAATCGCGCCACACCAAGCCGCCGGCAGGCGCGTCTTCGGGCAATGGCGAAGTGGCGTCCACCACCAGGCACAACTTGACGCGGGGGCACTCGCGCAAGGCTTCGCGCGCCACATCCAGGCGCGAAGCCGAGGTCACCAGCACCTGAGACTCGCTGTTGTTGACAATGTAAGCCACCTCTTGTGCGGTGAGAAATGAGTTGATGCAGGTGTAATACAAGCCTGTGCGTTCACCGGCGACGCAGCACTCCACAAAGCGATGGTTGTTCTCCATGAACACCGAATAATGGTCCAGCCGTTGCAATCCCTGTGCCCTGAGCAACTGCGCCAGCCGGTTGCTGCGCTGCTCGAGTTCGCCGTAGGTGACGGCCTCGCCGGTCGATGCCATGATGAAGGCGCGCTTGTGGCTGTTCTGGACTGCATGCTGACCTGGGTACATCTGAAGTTCTCCACATAAAGAATGCAAGACTGGACACACCAAGGCACAGGTGCGTCGCCGCGAGGGTGCACCACTTTAGCGGGCACCATGCGTTTTGGGACTCGGGAGAAACGCGGGTGTGCGACGCCCACAGGCCTGTTCGTGGAACCCTGGCGACACCGTACCTGGGCGATGAAACATGGCCATCTCAGAGCGCACAGCGCCTTGAGCGAAGGCCCCAACTGCGGAAAACCCCTACAAGCCGCGCACCGTATGGTGTTGCCAGCGCATGCGCTGTGCACCATACTTTTCTTATGAATTTTGATTCCCAACGTCCCCCAGCGTGCACGCAAATCCAGTTGGACGCGATCCGCTGATGACCCGCACCGAAACCCTGCCCGCACTGGCCTCGATCGAGGCCATCACCCTCGCCCTGGCCAATGTGGGCTATATCTCGACTCGCCCCATCTCGACGGCCTTGTACCTGGCGCATCACTTGCGCAAACCGGTGCTGATCGAGGGACCCGCAGGCGTCGGCAAGACCGAGTTGGCGGTCTCGCTCGCCAAGGCCATGGACTTCAAATTGCTGCGCATGCAATGCTACGAGGGTCTGGACGACAGCAAGGCCTTGTACGAGTGGAAGTACGGCAAGCAACTGCTGTACACGCAAATCCTGAAGGAAAAAATCGGGCAGTTGGTGGACGCTCAAGATTCTTTGCAAGACGCGTTCACCAAATTGGCAGGCTTTCAGGACCTGTTTTTTTCGCGTGATTTTCTGGAGCCCCGCCCGCTGCTGCAGGCCATGGAGCAGCCCCAGGGCAGCGTGCTGTTGATCGACGAGATCGACAAGTCCGAGGAGTCCTTGGAAGCCTTGCTGCTCGAAGTGCTGGCCGATTACCAAATCACCATCCCCGAAATCGGCACCATCCAGGCCCAAGTGCCGCCACTGGTGGTGCTGACCTCCAACAACACGCGTGAGCTCAGTGATGCACTCAAGCGGCGCTGCCTGCATTTGCACATCGGCTTTCCTGACGCCGCGTTGGAGCGCCAAGTGCTGCGTGCCCGGGTACCCCAGCTGTCTGAACAATTGTTGGCGCAATTGGTTGCCTTTGTGCAGTCCTTGCGCAACGAGAACATCCGCAAACCGCCCTCGATGGCCGAGTCGATGGACTGGGCGCGCACCCTGGTGCTGATGCATGCCGCTGTGCTGGACGCCACGCTGGTGCGCGAGACCTTGAATGTGTTGCTCAAGCGCGAGAGCGACATCCAGCAAGTGCAAGCGCGACTGGCCGCTTTGACGCAAGCGGCGCTGCAAACCCCTGACCCCTCTTTGCCCGACGGAACGGCTTGATGGACCGCAGCCTGACTGGATTCATTCGCGCCCTGCGACTGGCAGGCGTCCCCGCCTCCCCGGCTGAAGCGATCGATGCCGCGCGCGCACTGGCCTTGATCGGCTTTGCCGACCGCGCCACCCTGAAGTACGCGCTCGGTGTGGCCCTGGCCAAAACGGCGCAAGACAAAGCCACCCACGATCGGGTTTTCGATATGTACCACAGCCTGGCGCAGACAGACGAGGCCGCACGGGCTGCCTTGCCGCTGCAGCGTGCATCCATGCAAGAGGTCCCTCCACGCACTGGGCAAGCGCCAACCGATCTGGGGCTGAACGCGCATGGCGGACGCAGCCACCGGGATGAACTGGACGCGGCGCTCAGGCAGGCGGCGGACCAGGTCGGCGTGGACGAGATTCGCTTTGCTTCGCAAATCCCCTTCTTTGTTCGGCAAATCCTGCAAGCCCTGGACCTGCCGGCGCTGGCCGCACGGCTGGGGGCACGCAGCCAAGACCCCACGACCCCAACGCCCATCGAAGCCTCGGCGCTGCAAGCATTGAGCGCGTGGCTGCAAGGCCAGGCCAAGGCATGGGTGACGCAACGCTTTGAACTTTTTGGCCAACCGGCAACCGAGCAATTCATGACCGAGGTGGCCGTGCATCGCCCCTTGGGGCGAATGGGGCCACCCGATATCGAGCGCATGAAAATCGCGGTGGCGCGCATGGCCAAGCGCTTGGCGGCCAAGCATTCACAGCGCCGGCGCAGACGGCGGGAGGGCCATATCGACTTGCGGCGCACCTTGCGCGCCAATGCCGGGCATGACGGCGTACCCTTTCATTTGAAGATGAAACAGCAGCGGCGCGACAAGCCGCGTTTGGTGGTGGTGTGCGACGTTTCGGGTTCGGTGGCCAGCCATGTGCGTTTCTTGCTGTTGTTCTTGTACGCCCTGCAGGGCACGGTCACCGATTTGCGCAGCTTTTGTTTTTCGCACCGTCTGCTGAACGTGGATACAGCGCTGCAAACCCTGCCTTTTGACGAGGCCATGGACTTGATTTTGCGTGAAGTCGGCGGCGCTGCCACCGATTACGGCCAAGCCTGGATCGACCTCTTGGACCTGCATGCAGACTGCATCGACCGACACACCACGCTGCTGATCCTGGGCGACGCACGCTCCAACCACACCCCACCGCGGCTGGACCTGTTTACGCAGCTTGCCGACCGCGCCAAGCGGGTGGTGTGGCTGTGCAACGAACCGCCTGCGCGTTGGGGCAGCGGCGACAGTTGCATGCACCAGTACCGCCCGCTGTGCACCCATGTCAGCCATTGCGCCAGTGCCAGCGACCTGGAGCGCGCCATCGACGAAGCCTTAGAGGCCTATACCTGAACACCAGCCCATGCCCCCTTGGCCTCCCATTTTCATGCCACCTTCATTCCATCTTTCAACTCACCCTTAAGGATTTTGTCCATGACCCAAGCCACCGCCACCACGGCCAGCCTCTCGCCGTTTTCGCTGGACCCCAGTGACCCCCTGAACGACTTGCGCATGTCCGAGAAATCGCGGCCTCTGTACGAGCACGTCAAACGCTTCATTGTCGAAACCGTCAACCCCATGGCCGAAAAGTACAACGCCCTGGGTGAAGGCCGCACCGGTGCCGAACGCTGGGAATACGCCCCCGGCCAACTCGACTTGCTCAATGCCGCCAAGAACCAAGCCAAAAAAGAAGGGCTGTGGAACTTCTTCTTGCCCGACTCGCAAACCGGTGAAGGGCTGTCCAACCTGGACTACGCCTACATCGCCGCTGAATTGGGCAAGAGCCCCATGGCCTCGGAATGCATGAACTGCTCGGCCCCGGACACCGGCAATATGGAAGTGCTCGAGCGCGTCGGCACCCCGGCGCAAAAAGAAAAATGGCTCAAACCGCTGTTGGACGGTGAGATCCGTTCAGCCTATGCCATGACCGAGGTGGACTACGCGTCTTCTGACGCGAAAAACGTCGCCACCAGCGCCGTCCTCGAAGGCGACGAATGGGTGATCAATGGCGAAAAGCACTACATCTCGGGCGCAGGCAGCCCGCGTTGCAAGATCCTGATCACCATGGTGCGCTCCAGCCCCAACGCGCCACCGCACCAGCAACAGTCCATGATTCTGATCCCCAAGGACACCCCGGGGGTGAAGATCATCGGCCCGATGCATGTCTTCTCTGAAGACCATGCGCCGCACGGCCATATGCACATCGTCTTCGACAATGTGCGGGTGCCCAAAGACAATATGCTGCTGGGCGAAGGCCGTGGCTTTGAAATCTCGCAGCTGCGCCTGGGCCCAGGTCGTATTCACCATTGCATGCGCTCTATTGGCCAGGCCGAAAAAGCCCTGGAGTTGTTGGTGCAGCGCGGTGCATCGCGGGAAGCCTTTGGCAAGCAACTGGTCTGGTTGGGCGGCAATGTGGAGATCATTTCCCGCGCCCGCATCGACATCGAAGCCATGCGCCTGATGGTGCTCAAGGCCGCCAAAGCCATGGACGTGCTGGGCAACCGCGAAGCCCGCATTTGGGTGCACATGGTCAAAGCCATGGTGCCGCAGCGCGTGTGCCAAATCATCGACCAGGCGATCCAGATGTATGGGGCTTTGGGCGTGTCGCAAAAAACCCCATTGGCCAAGATGTACGCCTCGCAGCGCACTTTGCGCTTGGCCGATGGCCCGGACGAAGTGCACCACCTGGTGGTCGGTCGCCATGAGATCCGCGCCATGGAGTCCGGCGTGGACGACATGAGCGCGACCATGGTCTGGCGCAACTGATGAGCTGCAGGAGCGCCACAGCATGACTGCACAACACCTCGACACCGGCACAGCCGACCTGCTGGCCGAACTGCAAGACGGCGTTTTGACGCTGACCTTGAACCGGCCCGATGCGCGCAACGCCATGTCCAAGGCGATGAACCAAGCCTTGCAAGAACAACTGGCCCAGGCCGAGTTCAACCCGGCGGTCAAATGCCTGGTGCTGACCGGTGCCGGCCAGGGCTTTTGCGCAGGGGGCGACGTCAAAGGCATGGCGGCGGCAGGCGACGGCACGGTCGGCGCGCAAACCATCGACGAAGCCATTGCTCGCCAACGCCTGAACCAGCGGGCCACGGCGGGCAAACTGTTCAAAATGCCCAAGCCCACCATCGCCGCCCTGCCCGGCGCGGCGGCCGGTGCCGGTCTATCACTGGCGCTGGCCTGCGATCTGCGCGTGATGGCCAGCACGGCCATTATGACCACCGCGTTTGCCCGCGTGGGTTTTTCGGGCGACTATGGCGGCAGCTATTTTTTGACCCAGCTGGTGGGCTCGGCCAAGGCGCGCGAGTTGTATTACCTTTCAGATCGGGTCTCGGCCGAGGAGGCCTTGCGCCTGGGTCTGACCAACTGGGTCTGCCCGCCCGAGGCCTTGCGGTCAAAGACCCGTGAGATCGCGCTGCGCTTGGCGAAAGGCCCCACCGTGGCCTTTCGTTACATGAAAGAAAACCTGAACCGCGCCATGGCCGGTGAGGTGGACGACTGCCTTGACTTGGAAGCCACCCACCACATCCACTGCGGTCAGACCGAAGACCACCGCGAAGCGACGCAGGCCTTTGTCGCCAAGCGCGAGCCTGTTTTTCAAGGTCGTTGAACCACACCAATGGGAACCCCATGATCACCAGACAACAGGCCATTGACAGCTTCACCGGCCCGGGCCAGCCTTATGAATTGGTGGACGCAATGGTGTCAGGGCGCGCACTGCGGGTGTTTCGCAACGCGCCGGGTTCCTTGCGCGAACTCTATGCATCCACCGCCTCCGATCTGCCCTTTCTGCGCTACCAAGAAGAGCACTGGACATTTGCCCAGGCCTGGCAGGCTGCGGCGCGCATCGGCCATGTGCTGGTACACGACTGCGGCGTTCTACCAGGGGATCGGGTGGCGATTGCGATGCGCAACTACCCGGAATGGGTACTGGCTTTCACCGCCATCACCTCGGTGGGTGCCGTGGCGGTGGCCATGAATGGCCACTGGCAAAGCGACGAGATGGCCTACGCACTGACGAACAGTGGCGCGCGCGTGCTGTTTGCCGATCAGGAGCGTCTCGATCGCCTGCCCCCCGCATTCTCAGCCCTTCAGGTGCTGGCGGTGCGCCCCACGAAAGCCTTGCCGTCTGGTGTTCGGCTGCTCAAGGACCTGACCGAAGCGATCGGCCCCGTGGCCATGCCGCCAGTGACCATTGCGCAAGACGACCCGGCCACCATCCTGTACACCTCGGGCTCCACCGGCCACCCCAAAGGCGTGGTCTCCAGCCACCGCAACATCTTGGCGGCCTTGCTGTCTTGGGAGCTGGACCGCGCCGTGGGTGAAGCGGTGGCCGGCATGGTGCCGCCGCCAGGTGACCCGTTGTTGGAACAAGCCGGCACCTTGTTGGCCGTACCGCTGTTTCACGTCACAGGTTTGCACGCCAGCTATTTGTCCAGCTACCGCACCCAGCGCCGCATGGTGTGCATGTACCGCTGGGATGCAGAGCACGCGGCCGAACTGATTCAAGATCAACGCCTGACCTCGATGGTCGCACCGGCCGCCATGTCGGGCGACTTGGTGCGCGTGGCGCAAAGTCAACAGTACGACATGAGTACCTTGTTGGCCCTGGGCGGGGGCGGCGCTCCGCGTGCGCCCGAGCAGGTGGGTCAGATCGCCGCAAGTTTCCCCAATGCCTTGCCCGCCACCGGCTGGGGCATGACCGAGACCAATGCGATCGGCGTCGGCATTGGTGGGCAGGACTACCTGGACCACCCCGAAAGCTCAGGCCGCTGCTCGCAGGTGCTGCAACTGAAAATCATCGACGAGAGCGGCCAAGAACTGCCCACCGGCCAGCGCGGTGAGTTGCTGGTGCGCGGCACCTCGGTGTTCTTTGGCTACTGGCAGCAGCCCGAGGTCAGCGCCAAGTCCTTCATCGGCGACTGGTTTCGCACCGGAGACGTGGCCTACTTGGACGAAGACGGTTTTCTGTACATCGTTGACCGCATCAAGGATTTGATTATTCGCGGCGGTGAAAACATCGGTTGCGGCATGGTCGAAGCCGCGCTGTTGCAACACCCCGAGGTGCACGAGGCGGCGGT
>CANGEE010000051.1 GCA_947452635.1 Comamonadaceae bacterium
GCAAAGCAGCGGCCATGCACGATGCCGACCACGGGCACCCGACCCGACAAGGCGGCAAACTGGCTGAAGGTGTGGTTGTTCAATCCCGCGACCACCGGCCGGTCCACGTCGCCAGGGCGTCCGCCTCCGCCTTCGGCAAACAAGACTACTGGCAAACGCAACTTGTGCGCCAATGACAACATGCGGTCGGTCTTTTGGTGATTGGCTGCGCCTTGAGTGCCGGCCAACACGGTGTAGTCGTAAGCCATGACCACGCAGCGCGATTTTTCGGGGCCGTGTGTGGGGGCATTGACGGTGCCAATGCCGGTGACCATGCCGTCGGCTGGCGTGTTGGCGATCAAATCCTCCAGGCTGCGCCGGCGTGTTTGCGCGGCAATGGCCAGAGCGCCATATTCCATGAAGCTGCCCTCGTCACACAGCTGAGCGATGTTTTCGCGCGCGGTGCGGCCCCCTTGGGCGTGGCGTTTGGCGACGGCGGCGCTGCGGTTGGCGTCCCAGAGAAAAGCATGACGGTCTTGCACGGCTTTCAGGTCGTCGCGGATGACATTCAAATCTGGCGGCACGATGGGCGCGGCATCATCGGCGCTCAGGGCCACAGGCTCCAAGATCAGCAAAACCTGATTGGCACCGATGTAACTGCCGGGCGTGACACACACCGCCTGCACCCGACCCGCTGTGGTGGCCAAGACCACGTGTTCCATCTTCATGGCTTCAATCACAGCCACCTGACTGCCTTGGGGCACAAGCTCGCCGATCTGCACGTCGATTTGCACCAATTTGGCGGCCATGGGGGCGCGCACGCCATGTTGACTGGCCAGCAGGGGCTGGTCCTGTTCGCCAGTTGCCTGGGGCTGGGGGGGTGAGGGCACTGCAGTGTGTGCAGCAGCCAAGGCCAGTGATCGGGAGACCAATGCGTCCAGGTGCTCCTCTAGGTAACGCGTGTGGACCTTGTGTTGGGCAAAGTCGGGGCGCTCGACGATCGCTTGCAACAGGCCTAGATTGGTCTGAACACCGGCCACATGGCATTCGCGCAGGGCCTGCGCGGCGCGGCGTGCGGCCTGGGCAAAGCTGCCGGTTTTGCGGCTCACAATCAGTTTGGCCAGCAGGGTGTCAAAGTGGGGCGAGGGCGTGGCGCCCGCAAAACCATGGGTGTCCAAGCGCAGGCCAGGGCCTGAGGGCATGTCAAAGCGGCTCAGGGTGCCGCTGGAGGACTGGGCATGCCCTTGCGCGTTCAGACTTTCTGCGCAGATGCGCATTTGGATGGCGTGGCCTGTTGCGGCTGGGGGATGCGCCGGGTCAAGCCCTGATTCTTTCAACCGCAGGCCCGCCGCCACTTGGATTTGCAGTTGCACCAAGTCCAAGCCTGTGACCTCTTCGGTCACCGTGTGTTCGACTTGCAAGCGTGGATTGGCTTCGATGAACACCCAGGGCAGATCACCACCTTGGACATCGATCAAAAACTCAAAAGTGCCTAAGCTGCGGTATTGGCATTGCTGTGCCATGGCCAGGGCTGCTTGCGTGATTTGTGCACGTATTTGTGGGGTTAAACTCGGGCTGGGTGCGACTTCAATCAGTTTTTGAAAACGCCGCTGCACACTGCATTCGCGATCGCCCAAACTCATGACCGCTTGGCCGTCGCCCAGCACCTGAATTTCGACGTGCCGCGCTAGCCGCATCAGGCGCTCGACATAAACGCCTTCCACACCAAAAGCAGCGCGCGCCTCGGAGGTGCAACGCGCAAAGGCCTGGGGCAGTTCTTCGGCTTTGAAGACCGCGCGCATGCCACGCCCGCCGCCGCCGCCAATGGCTTTGATCATGACGCCGGCGCCTTGTTGCGCAGCGAAGAAGGCTTGCACTTCATCCAAGGTGACGGCATGGTTCAAACCCGGCATCAGCGGCACGCCGCAGTCCAAGGCCAGTTGTCTGGCGCGGGCTTTGTCACCAAAAAGTTCCAGGTGCGCTGGATCTGGGCCGATGAACACCAGCCCGGCTTGGGCGCAGGCCTGGGCGAAATCGGCGCGTTCACTCAAAAAACCATAACCCGGGTGGATGGCATCACAGCCCTGTGCTTGCGCGATCGCAATGACTTTGGCCATGTTCAGGTAGGCACTGGGGCCGGTGTCATCCAGGCTCACGGCACGTCCAGCCAATGGCACATGCATGGCTTGCGCATCATCCAGCGCATAAATGGCCACGCTGTCAATGTCCATGTCGTGGGCGGCGCGGATCAGGCGCACCGCTATTTCACCCCGGTTGGCGATCAGTATTTTCTGGAACATGGTGGGTCTCCTTGTGCACGCCATCAGCGCCTTGTCTGAGGTCTGCGATTCAATATAGCGCATGGTCTCTATGGGCAATGACCGCTTGGAGACTGAACCTTGGGGGCGCTGTCACCAGTCCGACTGCCCGGCTCAGAACGCGGCCCCAAAATGCCAAGGCAAGACCTGAAAGGAAGACCCATGGACCTGAGCTATTCGACCGAAGAACTGAGCTTTCGCAATGAAGTGCGCGAATGGCTGGCCGCCAACCTGCCGTCCGATTTGCGTGAAAAAGTGCAAAGTTACCGGCATTTGTCCAAAGAAGACTATCTGCGTTGGCACAAGATTTTGGCGGCCAAGGGCTGGTCGGTACCGCACTGGCCTGTGGAGTGGGGCGGGACCGGTTGGGACATCACCCAGCGCTATATTTACGACGAAGAATTTGCCTTGGCCGGCGCGCCGGGCTTGCCACCTTTTGGCCCAGCCATGTGCGCCTCGGTGCTGTTGAAGTTTGGCACCCCCGCGCAAAAAGAACAGTTCTTGCCGCGCATTCGCGAAGGCGATGATTTCTGGGTGCAAGGCTATTCTGAGCCCGGCGCAGGCTCGGACCTGGCTGCCCTCAAAACCCGGGCCGAGCGCCAGGGCGACCACTACGTGATCAACGGTCAAAAAATATGGACCACCCTGGGCCACTACGGTGACTGGATTTTCTGTTTGGTGCGTACCGACAGCCAAGTCGAAAAGCGACAGGAAGGCATCAGCTTCATTTTGATGGACATGAAAACCCCGGGTATCACGGTGCGCCCGCTGATCCTGATGGACGGTGGCCATGAGGTCAATGAGATCTTTTTTGACAATGTGAAAGTTCCGGCGCAAAACTTGGTGTTTGAGGAAAACAAGGGTTGGACAGTGGCCAAGTATTTGCTCGGTCACGAGCGCATGGGCTCAGGCAGTGTCGGCGCCAGCCGGCGTGAATTGGCTGCGCTGCGCGCGCTGGCAGGGCGTGAACTGAAAAATGGCAAACCTTTGCTGGAAGACGTGCGCTTCAAAGACAAGCTGTCGCGTGTAGAAATCGAACTGGACGCGCTGGAGATCACCTCCATGCGTTTTCTCGACAAGATGCGGCGCACGGGACAGCCCCCAGGGGCGGATGTCTCCATGCTCAAAATTCGCGGCACCGAGGTGCAACAAATGATCACCGAATTGGCGATGCAAGCGGCAGGCCCGAATGCGCAGCCCTTCAAAGCGGTGGACAACGGTGCTATCGATCACTTCACTTCGCGCTTGGCACCGCGTTATTTCAATTACCGCAAAGCCAGTATTTATGCGGGCTCCAACGAAATTCAGCGCAACATCATTGCCAAAATGACTTTGGGACTGTGAGACACACATGAACTTTGAATTGACACCTGAACAGCAGCAACTGGCCGATTCGGTCAGCAAGTACCTGAGCCAAAATTATGCGTTTGAGCAACGCAAAGCCATTGTGCATTCGAGCAGCGGTGTGAGTGACGCGGTTTGGCATACCTTTGCCGAAATGGGCTTGACGGCGATGACCCTGCCTGAGGCCGATGGCGGATTTGGCGGCGGTGCCATGGACATGATGGCGGTGATGGAAGCCCTGGGCGAAGCCTTGGTGGTCGAGCCTTTGCTCGACAACGTGGCCTTGGCCGGTCGCTTGGTGGCCCGTTTGGGCAACGCCTCCCAACGCGCTACGGTCTTGCCGGGCCTCATGGAGGGCCGCTTGCGTTTGGCATTTGCCGGTCTGGAACCGGGCCATCGCTACGACTTGGTGCCACAGCACACCCACGCCAAAGCCCAAGGCCAGGGCTGGGTGCTGAACGGCCACAAAGCGGTGGTCACTGGCGCGTCCACCGCCCAACACTTGGTGGTTTCGGCCGTCACACCTGGCGGTGTGAGTGTGTTTCTGGTGGACGCCCAGGCCGCTGGCGTGACGATGAACCCGAGCCGCACGGTGGACGGTATGCGCGTGGCCGATGTGGGTTTCAAAGATGTCGTTCTATCGGCCGATGCCTTGCTCGGCCAAGAAGGTGCAGCCCTGCCTTTCATTGAGGAGGCCGCAGACTTTGCCACAGCGCTGCTCTGCGCCGAAGCCATTGGCGCGATGAAAAGTGCCAACGACGCCACCTTGGACTACCTCAAGCAGCGCAAACAATTTGGCGTGCCGATCGCTTCCTTTCAGGTCTTGCAACACCGCATGGTCGAGATGTACATCTGTACCGAACAGGCCCGCTCCTTGTCGATTTTGGCCGCCAGCAAAGTGGATGGCACAAGCGATGCCAAGGACCGCGCCCGCGCGGTGTCCGCCGCCAAAATCAAAATCGCTGATGCGGCCAGGCAAGTGAGCCAGGAGGCGGTGCAGCTGCATGGCGGCATGGGCATGACCGAGGAGCTGAAGATTTCGCACACCTTTCGCCGCTTGACGATGATCGCTCAGCAACTGGGCGATGCGGATCACCACTTAGAGCGCTATGCGGCGCTGACTTGATTGAAAGCGGCTTCATGACCCCACAACTGCAAGGCCAAGTGGCCATCATCACCGGGGCGGGCTCGGGCATTGGCCGCGCCACGGCCCTGTTGTTTGCCCAAGAGGGCGCGCGTTTGGTCTTGGGCGACAAGACCGATGCGGTGCAGGCCACCGCCCAAGCCGTGATCGAGGCCGGCGGCGAGGCAGTGGCGATGCAGATCGACGCAGGTCTGGAGCCGGATGTGGTGGCACTGGTGCAGGCGGCGAAAACCCACTATGGCCGGCTCGACATCGCCTTTGCCAATGCCGGCATCTCGGGCGGTCGCGCCAGCGTGTTTGATGCCACCCCGGCGTTGTGGAGCGAGGTGCTGCGGGTGAATTTGATTGGCCCTTGGCTGATGATCAAGCACGCGGGCCAGGCCATGGTCGACGCAGGGCAGGGGGGCTCGATTGTGTGCACCGCCTCTGTCGCGGGTATTCGTTCGGGTGCGGGCGGTGCGCCCTATTCAGCCAGCAAAGCGGGGGTTATCAACTTGGTGATGGTTTCGGCCCAGCAGCTGAGCGAGTCGGGTGTGCGTGTCAATGCGCTGTGCCCGGGCTTGACCGAAACTGGCATGACCAAGCCCACCTTTGACTACGCCAAAGACAAGGGCGTGAGCCACAAATTGGGCCGTCTCAATCCGCTGCGCCGCGCCGGTCAACCGCAAGAGCTGGCCCAGGTCGCCCTGTTTTTGGCTTCGCAGCAATCCAGCTATGTCAATGGCCAAGCCATTGCGGTGGACGGCGGGTTGTCGAGTTCGCACCCCGTGACGCGCCAACTCCCAGGACAAACCGCCGTCTGATCCCGGCGGATGCTGCTGGCTTACCAGCTGTCGTCACTCCCGGCGCTGTCCGAGGCATCGTCCCATCCGGAACCCGCGCCCGCATCGAAACTGCCCAAATCGGGTTGTGCGGGCGTGTCAAACGGCACATAGCCGCCGTTGTTACCGGCATTTGCAGGTGCGGCATGGTTGGAATGATCGCCTTCAAGGGCTTTGGACAAGGCATACCCTGCAGCCACGCCAGCCAAACCACCGACCACGGCACCACCGATGCCCGAGCCCATACCGCCTGCGGCGGGTCCGCCCGCATAGGGGGCCGCATAGCCAGGACCATGACCCGGTCCATAGCCTGCTGGGGCAGCTTGCGCCGCGCCATAGGGCGATGCGTTGGCCGCTTGCATGGGGTTGTTGTAAGCGGGTGTCGGCGCTTTTTGACGCCTGAGCACCAGCGCCAAAACCACCAAACCGGCAATACCGATCCACACATAGTGCAAGGGAAATGCAGGCTCCGGCGCGGCAGGGGCGGTGCTTGCTGAGGCGCGCTGAGGCTCGGACAACGTCTTTGCGGCCTGCGGGCCCGTCAGACTCTGGGCCTGTTGGCTGACTTTGTGGAAGACATCGTTGAACTTTTCGGGGCTGACCGCGAATTTCAAAGAGGGGTCCAGGGTTTTGGCCTGGACCAAAGCGGCTTGCGCATCCGCGTAGCGTGCTTGGCGCGCCAGCACCTGACCCAGCTCGTAATGGGCTTTGGCACTGTTGGGTTTTTCTTGAATCACCTCGCGCAGCAAGGTTTCGGCCTGACTCAGGTGGCCGGCGGAGACGGCTGCATCGATGTCTTTGGGGCTGGGCAAGGCCATGGCCGCCCCGGCCGCGATGACCAGCAACAAGCCCATGAAGGACTGGCGTAACGGGAAGGAGGCAAAACGGAACATGAACAATCTCCCTTGGATAGTGGCTCTAGAAGAGAGGATTGTGCGGGCCTCTTATTGCGCTTGTGTAAAGCGGGGCATTCCGTGGGGAGGTGGGGTCAATAGACCCTCAAAACCACAGGAAAAAGCCGTTCAGCATGGAAAAGAAGCCGAACAAGCCCAACACGCTGCCCACCCAGTAAAAAGCGGTCACGCCACCAATGATGGACACCGACAGCAAGACGATGGCAATTTGCAGCATGCCCTCGGCGTAATCGAACCAGGGGTCTTGGCGCATGGCGTGGTCGCGCTCGTGCTCGTGCTCCTTGGCCTTGGCCAAGAGTTCTTTTTTGCCTTCTTTGGTCTCCGGTTCAGATTCGTAGCGTTCGATGGTTTTTTTGTAATCTTCGATTTTCTTCTGATGCAACTCCTTGGCTGCGGCAGGCATTTGCGGTTCGCGCGCCAATTGCAATTCCAAATCCGATACAGCGATTTTCAGCATCGTCTGGCGCACGGTTTTAGCTTGGTAAAAAGAATACGCGTTGGCGGCCAAGATGTTTTCTTGGGTGGACTCTTTCATGGCATTGGAGCCGCCCAGGTTGGAAATGGCCAAGACCATGGCCAAAATTGAGATGGTCAACGCGGTGCGACTCTTGCCGGCGTGACCTTCGTTGATTTCAGTCAGTTCGTTCGCTTCAGTGGCTTCCATGGTGTCTCTTGTCGTGTGTGTTGAAAAATACGGTTTTAAATCTCAATGTGCCCGCCAATTTCAATGGCATGGTCAAACGGGATCTTGAAGTACTCGGTCGCGCCTTGCATCATGCGGTGCATCATGATGAAGGGGGCCAACAGCCAGGGCGAGCTGTGTTTGGCCACCACTTTTTCTTTGCCCACAAAGAAAGAAATATCCATCAAGGTGAAGTGAAACTCGCGCGCTCGCAACAAAGCCACGGCACGCATCACATTGGGCTCTTCCATGAAGCCGTAGTTCACGTGAACAGCATGGATGTTGTGCTCCAAGTGCCGGGTTGTCACGCGCTCATCGTCAGGCACGTAAGGTCTGTTGACGATGGCCATGTTCATCAGCACCACCCGTTCGTGCAGCACTTTGTTGTGCTTGAGGTTGTGCAGCAGCGCCAGTGGGGTGATGTCTTCGTGCGGCACCATGAAGATCGCCGTGCCGGGAATGCGGTGCGGGTGGCTGCTGTTCAACTGCGTGATGAAATCATTGAGCGGCATCGCCTGATCCCAGCGCGCCTTGAGCAGGCGTTCTCGCCCGTTGATCCAACTGATCATGATCACCAGGGAAACCGTGGCGACCGCAATCGGCAACCAGCCGCCTTCAAAGAACTTGAACAGGTTGGTGCCCAAAAAGATGGTGTCTAACAAAAACAGCAGGCCAAAAATAGGCAAGAAAATCAATTTGTTCCAGCCTTTCATGAAAATCATGAAGTAGCCAGCCAGCAAGGTGTCAATCGCCATGGCACCTGTCACCGAAATGCCGTAGGCGGAGGCCAAGCTCTCTGAGGAGCGGAAAATCGTGACCAAGGCCACCACACCCAGGTACAAGAAAATATTGATTTTGGAGACGTAAACCTGGCCAATTTCTTCAGACGAGGTGTGCTTGATGCGCAGACGCGGGATATAGCCCAGTTGCACGGCTTGATTGGCGATGGAGAAAGCCCCAGAAATCACCGCTTGCGAAGCGATGATGGTCGCCATGAAGGCCAGAAACAACAAAGGAATCAAGGCCCATTCGGGGGCCAATCGGTAAAAGGGGTTGTCAATGGCGCTGGGATCGCGGATCAACAAAGCCCCTTGCCCAAAGTAGTTGAGCAGCAGGCAAGGAAAGACCAAGCCCATCCACACCCGTTGGATGGGTTTCAGGCCGAAATGGCCCATGTCGGCGTACAAGGCTTCGCCCCCGGTGACTGCCAAGACCACTGAACCCAAAATGGCAATGGCCACACCCGTGTGTGCCATGAGAAATGAAATCCCTGTGAACGGATTCAAAGCCACCAAAATGGCCGGTGTTTGCAAGATTTCGATCACACCCAGTACACCCAAAGCGGAGAACCAAATCAGCATCACGGGTCCAAAGACTTTGCCAATTTTGGCTGTGCCAAAGCGTTCGATGGCAAACAGGCCGGTGATCAAAGCCAAGGCAATGGACACAATGTAGGGCTCTAAGTCGGGCGAGAGCACTTTGAGCCCCTCCACGGCACTGAGCACCGAAATCGCCGGGGTGATCATGCTGTCGCCAAAAAACAAGGATGCGCCCAAAGCCCCGGCAATGATGGTCAGCCAGCGCGTGAAAGTGGACTGACTGGCTTTTTTGGACACCAAGGCGGTCAACGCAAAAACGCCTCCTTCGCCATGGTTGTCTGCACGCATGATGATCAACACATATTTGATCGTCACGACAAAGATCAAGGCCCAGGTGATCAAGGACAAGATGCCATAGACCGAGGGTGAGATGTCTGCATTGGGTGTAATGCCCGCCGCTTCAATTGAAACTTTGAGCGCATAAAGTGGTGAAGTACCAATGTCACCAAACACAACCCCTAAAGCGCCCAACATCATCGCACTCATTTTGGTAGGCGAACTTCCATGGGAGGAACCTGAACTCATGGCGCTGACTTCCTTAAAATAGAATTTTGAGAATGTATCAAATAAATTGATTAGATCATTTTTATGATTTAATTTGACAGTATTGTTCTTTTAATTCTTACAGGTGCTGTATGTTGGAAAAAACATTTTCGGATCCTCATTCCCCTTCTTTTCAAATTTGGAACAAGCTGATCGCTGTTTTGATTTTTGTTTCCTGTGTGCTTCTGGCGTTGGACTCCATTCCTGAAGTGGCTGAAAAGTACCAACACTCGTTCTTTGTGGTGGAGTGGTTCTCGGTGGCCGTTTTCACGGTCGACTACTTGGGTCACCTGATCTACTCTGAGAAGAAGTGGCGGTACGCCTTTACCGCTTGGGGCATTATCGATTTGCTGTCGATTCTGCCGTCGTACTTGATGCTGCTGAATTTGACTGCATTGCAGGGCAGCAAAGTGTTGCGTTTGTTGCGCGTGGCGCGGGTGCTGCGGGTGCTCAAACTGGCACGCATGATGACCCGATCAGGCAAATCAACCAACCCCGTGTTGGACAATTTGAAGATTTACTTCATCGTGCTGTTCTCGGTACTGATGATTTCCAGCACGGCTATGTTTTTTGTCGAGGGTGAGTTGTACGCGCCGGATGTGATCGCTGCAGGCCAGCAGGCCTTGGATCAAAAGGCTGCACCTGGTGCGGAGCCAGAAAAGTTCATGCCGACCGATCCCATCACAGGCAACCCCATCCCTGAGGACAAGCGTTTCTTCACTTCCATTCCTACGGCCATGTGGTGGTGCATCGTGACCTTGACCACCACGGGTTATGGCGACATGTTCCCGGTCACGGTGGGAGGGCGTTTGGTCGCCGCCATCACGATGTTGCTCGGTTTGGTTCTTTTCGGCATTTTGTTGAATGTGATTGGCAACACCTTGATGTTGGTGTTGTTCGGTGAAAAAGCGAAGGAATAAATCCTGATCGCCTCAGTACAAAATGGTGCATTCGTGCACCATTTTGGTTTGCCTCTATTTGTGAAGGGTTCCTGCGCCCCTTGGCTTACAAAGGCAAGCTGTCCAAGCTGGCGTAGGTCTTGTGCAGCCAGTGTTTGACACGCTGGCGCTCCAGCAGTCCGAGCGAATCTTCACCTGATTTGATGTTCATCGCTGCCCAGAAACTGGTGTTTTGCCGGTCCATCTTGCGCATGCTGGCTTCATGCAACTGCGCCAGTGTCAGCACATCAGCCCCCCAGTCCTGTGCTTGCTGTAGTGCAGCGCAGGCTTGCAACTGAGAAAAATCGCTGCCTCGACCCTGGTTCTTCACGATCACGTAGTGGATACGGTCACCCCAGGTGGCGACCAGGCGGCTCAATTGGTCGACCGAGTCTTGGCCGGCGTCGGCGATATGCCAAAAGTTGATTTTCACCCCCATCTCGGCCATCACCTCCAGCAAATCGGAGTCCTGTATCCAGCGCGTCAGCGGGGCTGCGGTTTGCGCTGCCAAATCCACGATCACCCGCAGAGGGTGCTGTGCATCGGCCGTTTCAAAGGCTGAGGCGATGGCGTCCAAACCCTCATAGTTGTCCACAATGATGGGTGAGGCGTAATCGGCATAAAACCGTGTGAACGAGGTGTGTGAGCGGTCGGTATCGAAACCGGTGAAGGCCAACTGCTTGTCAATGAAGTATTGGGCCAAGACGCGAGCGACGACGGATTTGCCGACGCCACCTTTTTCGCCACCGATGAAATTGAGAGAGCTCATGGAGTTTGGTTTTTAAATGTTGAAATTGCCCAGGTCCGAGCGACCTGTTCTTTTACTCAGCAAGAAGCATGCGCGTCGCCGATGCACACCGTCAAATCGTAAAAAACGCTAATATGCTCAGCAACCCCTGATTGACAGGGTATTTTTAATCGACTTTGAACCCCTCTATATGACCCTGATTGACAAGCTCAAATGGCGCTATGCGGCCAAAAAAATGAACCCCACCCAAGTGGTGCCTCAAGATAAAGTGGACCGCATCGTCGAGTCCATTCGTTTGACGGCCACCTCCAGCGGGCTGCAGCCCTATGAGGTGTGGGTCGTGACCAACCCGGCGATTCGCCAAAAAATCCAGGCCGTGGCCAATAACCAAGCGCAAGTCACCGAGTGTTCGCATTTGCTGGTGTTCGCCGCTTGGAACGATTACACCCCTGAGCGCATCAACATGATGTTCGACCTGACCAACCAAAAGCGGGGCTTCACCAACGACGGTTGGGAGGCTTACCGCGCCATGCTGCTCAGCAAATACCCCGCCCGTGGTGCCGAAGCCAATTACCAGCATGCGGCTCGTCAGGCTTACATCGGTTTGGGCACCGCCTTGATTGCGGCCGCCGAGGAGCAGGTCGACACCACGCCCATGGAAGGTTTTGTGCCTGACAAGGTGGACGAGATTTTGGGCTTGGCTGCCCATGGCTTGCGCAGCGTGATTTTGTTGCCGCTGGGTTACCGTGAAGAAGGCAAAGATTGGTTGGAGAAGTTGCCCAAAGTGCGTCGTGACACCGATCATTTCGTCACTGAAGTGAAGTAATCCCCTTTGCTTTTTGTGACGCTGTGAAGAGCGCACAAGCCGATCAGGTCCAATGCCAGTCAGGTGTTGGGCCTTTTTTTGTGCAGATCTCTAAAATAATATGTATACTTATCATATCGGCGGACACAAGCCCATGCGGGTCACAATGAAGGAGACGATATGCACAATGAACACCAGCCTTTACCTGTCCTGATGGCCGGTGGTGGCATCGGCGGCCTGGCCGCTGCGTTGGCGTTGACGCGTCAGGGCTTTCAAGTCAAGGTGCTGGAGCAGGCACCTGAAATCGGCGAAATCGGTGCGGGCATTCAACTAGGGCCCAACGCCTTTCACGCATTTGATGCCTTGGGTGTGGGCGAAAAAGCACGCAGTCGTGCCGTCTACACCGACTACATGGTGATGCACGACGCCATCGACGAGTACCAGGTGGGCAAGATCCCCACCGGCGCTCAATTCATTGAACGCTTTGGCAACCCTTATGCGGTGATCCACCGGATGGACGTGCATCAGTCACTGCTGGAAGGCGCGCAAGACACTGGCAAAGTTGAGATCGTCACTTCCAGCCGAGTCGAGCGCATCGAACAAGACGCAGACAGTGTCACGGTCTGGGACCATCAAGGTCGAGCGCATCGGGGTCAGGCTTTGATTGGTGCTGACGGCGTCAAATCGGTGGTGCGCTCGCAGTTTGTGGGCGACCCGGCCCGTGTCACCGGCCATGTGGTGTACCGCGCTGTGGTCGACAAAAAAGATTTTCCGCTCGACCTGCAATGGAATGCGGCCAGCATTTGGGTCGGCCCCCACTGTCATTTGGTGCATTACCCCTTGCGCGGCGGCGAGCAGTACAACGTGGTGGTGACTTTTCACAGCCGCGAGCAAGAGGAATGGGGCGTGCGCGACGGCAGCAAAGAGGAAGTGCAAAGCTACTTCCAAGGCATTTGCCCCAAGGCCCGCCAACTGATTGACCTGCCCAAATCTTGGAAGCGCTGGGCCACCGCCGACCGAGAGCCGATTGGCCAATGGTCGTTTGGCCGTGTCACCCTGCTGGGCGACGCCGCCCACCCGACCACCCAATACATGGCGCAAGGGGCGTGTATGGCGATCGAAGACGCGGTGACGCTGGGCGAAGCCCTGCGCCGAGTGAACAACGACTGGGTTCAAGCCTTTGACCTGTACCAACGCGCCCGCGTTTCGCGCACCGCACGCATTGTGCTGTCGGGCCGAGAGATGGGGCGGCTGTACCATGCCAAGGGCGTCGAGCGTCTGGTGCGCAACGATTTGTGGCGTGGCCGCACACCCGAGCGTTTTTACGATGCGATGGAATGGCTGTACGGCTGGAATGTCAGCAATTGCCTGTCTGCTGCCGAACACTGATACTGAACAAGACAAAAGGAGACTGCAATGAGCGATCTTGGACGCCTGGAAGACCTGCCCGCAGACTATGTGGCAGACATGCGAAAACTCAATCTGGTGCCACTGTGGCCCAGCTTGCGCGGCGTGTTGCCGCCACTCAAGCCACGCCCCAACACCCAAGCCACGATGTGGGCTTATGCCGACATCAAACCCTTGCTGCTCAAAGCGGGCGAGTTGACGCCGATCGAAAAAGCCGAGCGCCGCGTGCTGGTGCTGGCCAATCCGGGCCATGGCCTGGACAAAATGCAGGCCAGCGCCGCCATGTACCTGGGCATGCAACTGCTGCTGCCGGGTGAATGGGCGCCATCGCATCGGCACACGCCCAACGCGGTGCGCATGATTGTTGAAGGCGAGGGCGCTTACACCACGGTGGACGGCGAAAAATGCCCCATGAGCCGCGGCGACTTGATCTTGACGCCCACCGGCCTGTGGCACGAACACGGCCATGACGGTACCGACCCAGTGGTGTGGTTGGATGTGCTGGACCTGCCCTTGGTGTATTACATGGAGGCTTCTTACCATGTGAATGGCGAGCGCCAGTCCATCAAACCTGAACGCGGCGACCGCGTCTACGCCCGTGGGGGTCTGTTGCCTACACAGGTCTTTGAACGCAGTGGCAAACGCTACCCCATGCTGCGTTACCCCTGGGGTGAAGCACGCGCGGCCTTGGTGCTGCTGGCCGATGACCAACCCGAGCTCGCTTGCGTGCAAATCACCTATGTGAATCCCGAGACCGGCGACGACGTGGAAAACATCCTTGGTTTTTACGCCCTGATGCTGCGCCCAGGCCAAACCCTGCAGCTGCCTGCGCGTTCACCGGCTTGTGTGTTCCATGTGATTGAAGGTGGCGCCCAGGTGCAGATCGACACGCACCACTTCAAGCTGGGCGAAGCCGACACCTGCTGCGCCCCCGGCTACACCCCCGTCACTTTGACCAACCGCCATGCAGACCAAGCCACATTTTTGTTTGTGGCCGATGAATCCCCCTTGCACCGTAAACTCGGTGTCTACGAAGTTCGCAACTGAAAAAAACCATGACCCCTTCCCACGCTGCATCCTCCCAAACCCCAACGTACCTCTGGACCCCACCTGCTGTTCAATCTGTGGCCGTGCGCGGCAAAACAGAGCGTTTGCCGATCAACCGTCTGTTCTTTGTCGGGCGCAACTACCACGCGCATGCGGTGGAAATGGGCAAGCCGGTGGACAAATCGGTGGAGCGGCCGTTTTATTTCACCAAGGCCCCGCAAACCCTGACCCCTTCGGGCGCGACCGTGGCTTACCCACCCGAAACCGCCAATTACCATTTTGAGATGGAGTTGGTGCTGGCCATTGGCACCGGCGGCTTTCGCATCGCGCAGGCCGATGCGCACCAGCACATTTACGGCTACGCCTGCGGCTTGGACATGACCCGGCGCGACCTGCAATTGGTGGCGCGTGACAAGGGCCGCCCTTGGGACTTGGGCAAAGACGTGGAACACTCCTCGGTGTGCAGCGAAATCGTGCCCATGCCCGGCGTGGTGATCGACAAGGCCGATCTGTCGCTCAGTGTCAACGGGCAGGTCAAACAGCATTCCAATGTGGACAAGCTGATCTGGAACATCCGCGAGATCATTGCCGACCTCTCCTTGTTCTACCACCTGCAGCCCGGCGACTTGATTTACACCGGCACCCCCGAAGGCGTGGGCGCGGTGGTGGCGGGTGACCAGATTGAAGGCCAGATCGAAGGCGTCGGCCGCCTCAGCTTGACCATCGGTCCTGCGGCTTGATGCCAGGCTGAACCTGCGTGACAGGGGCGGTTTGCGGCCCCTTGCAGAATGAGTGCTTCATTCATTCTGCGAGAATTTTCATGCAACACATCGGCTTTGTCGGCGCATCGGGTTTGATGGGCCATGGGATGGCCAAAAACATCCGGGCCAAAGGTTTCGATTTGTCCATCAGCGTGCATCAACGCACCGAGCCCGTGCAAGACCTGCTGGCTGCAGGCGCACAGCGCGTGGCCAGTTACGCCGATTTGGCCGCCTGCGACGCGGTGCTGATTTGCGTCACCGGCTCGCCCCAAGTGGAGGCGGTGGTGCTGGGTCCCAACGGCATCTTGTCCAAAGCCCGCGCCGGTTTGATTTTGATTGATGCGTCCACCAGCGAGCCCGAGTCCACCCGCCGCCTGGCGGCTGTGTGTGCTGAAAAAGGGGTGGTCTATGTGGATGCGCCTTTGACGCGCACCCCTGTCGAGGCTGAATTGGGCAAACTCAACACCATGGTCGGCGCTTCGCCCGAGGTGCTGGCGCAAATCCAACCGGTGTTGCAAGCCTATTGCGAAAACATTTTTCACGCCGGGCCGATGGGCGCGGGCCATGTCATCAAACTGCTGAACAACTTCATTGCGCAAGCCATTTGCACCGCCACCGCCGAGGCGTTTGCGGTGGGCACCAAGGCCGGTGTGGATGTGCGTCAGTTGGTGAACGTGGTGTCGGCGGGTGGTGCCAATTCCGGCCTGTTCCAGGCCATGAGCAAAACCTTGGAAGGTGACTACACCGGCCTGAAGTTTGAACTCAACAACGCCGCCAAAGACCTGCGCTATTACGTGCACCTGACCGAGGCGGTGCAAGCGCCCTCCCTCATGGGCGCCAGCGTGAGCCAGAGTTTGGCCATGGCATCGGCTTTGGGTTTCGGCTCGGAGTTGGTGCCCTCGCTGGTCAAAGCGCAAGCCAAACTCAACCAAATTCAGATCGAAATTGGCCAAGCCTGAGTCGGGTTGTGAGGGCTGTGCCGATGCCCTCTGAGATGTTCAGCCCAGCGCAAACTGCGGCGGCTTTGCCTTACCTGGCATTGGCCCGCGAGATCGAGCTGCTGCTCCATGACAGCACGGTGCAGGTGCCGCCACGCCTCGTGCAAGCGCTGCACGGTGGCGGCAGTTTGTTCGTCATGCCGGCCGCCGACAGCCGGGTGGCCATCACCAAGCTGATCAGTTTCGTTGCCAGCAACAGCGCGCGTGGTCTGCCCACGATTCAGGGGGACATTGTGGTGTTCGATGTGGCCACAGGCCAACGCCTGTGTTTGCTGGACGGACCGACCGTCACCGCGCGCCGAACCGCCGCAGTCTCATTGCTGGCCGCGCAACATCTGGCGCCACGGCGCCAGCATGCCGATCCGGGGCCGATGCTGATTGTGGGGGCCGGTGTGCAGGGCAGGGCGCATCTGGAGGCCTTTCATGCAGGCCTGGGCGTGCAAGAAGTCGGGATCGCCTCGCGCAGTCCGGGCAGCGCCTTGGCCTTGGTACAGCATGCACAGTCGCTGGGCATGCGGGCCTTTGCGGTTGAGGACCCGAATGCCGTGCTCGCCGACTTTTCGTGGGTGGTCAGCGCCACACCGGCGCAAGCCGTGGCGCTGACGGCGAGCCCGCGTGCCGACGCCTTTGTGGCCGCCGTCGGTGCGTTCACACCGCGCATGGTGGAGTGGAGCGCCGAGGTCTGCCAAACCCTCGCGCGCACCGGGTCACTGGTGGTGGACACCCGCGACGCCGATTACGAGGCGGGTGATTTGTTGCAAGCAGGTGTGGCGGTGCATGCCCTCCCGACACTGAAAGATGTGCTGGTGCAAAGCCACTTGGGGTGTCAGCGTTCAAGCCCGCTTGGGCACGGCAGTGGTCCCGTCTTTTTCAAAAGCTGTGGTTGGGCCGGATGGGATCTGGCGGCCGCGCGCTGTGTGCTGGCTCTAACGGGCAGAACAGTTCAGGCGTAGCGTTGGCCTTGCGCCAGCAATTCGGGAGTGCCGATCACGGCGTTCAAGCCGTCAAAGTCAAGCATCTGGTTTTGCCAGGGCAGTGTGGTTTGGTGTTGTTTCAGACTGGCGTAATAGCCTTGCAAGGTATGGGCCACTGCGCGGGCCGTACCACCGGGGAAAATCACCATTTTGTAGCCGCGCTGTCCCAGGGCTTCAGCGCTGTGCACTGGCGTTTTGCCCCCCTCCA
>CANGEE010000052.1 GCA_947452635.1 Comamonadaceae bacterium
CAGTAATGGCCCAACTGAAAGGTTGGTTCGATGACTACAATTCGTATCACCCGCACAGCGCACTTGGTTACTTGCCACCAACGCTGTTCAGGGAGAAACGATCGGTAACTTAAACATACCGACGGTACTGTAATACAGGGTCAAGACCACCCGAGTAGTGTGTGTTCTTGACGAGCGCATTGATTGAGCCAAGCGTCCACAAACCTTTCTTACGCCTTGGTTCCACGCCATTGCTGTCCAACAGTTGCTTGATCTGTGCAGTGCTGCTGCCCTTGATGAACTCAGCAAAAATGCGCTTCACCCACTTTGCCTCTTCTTGATTGACCACAAGTTTGTGATCTTCAAGTTGATATCCGAATGGTGCGGGACCTCCATGCCAACTGCCCTTGCGGACCTTGTTCAACTTGCCGATGCGTGTGCGCTCTGCCCTTGTAGCGTTTTCGAACTCAGCAATAGCGTCAAGCAGTTGTTTCGTTAGTCTGTCGTTAGGATTTGAAAGATCGTAGACGCCGTCCTTCGTGTACAGCGTCACGCCTTGCTTGTTGCACTGATAACGAAAAACGCTTGCGACTTGATCGTTCCGTGACAAGCGTGATTGATCGTAGACCCACAGATGCTTGACTGATCCCTCTTTAACTGCAACGAAAAGTTCGCTCAAAACGGGACGATCAGCAATGTCTTCGTGATGGGAACTTTTTCCACCCTCGTCCCAAACCCTATGACTGAAGCCAAGTTCTTGAGCCTTCTTGATGCCCATGTCTTTCTGTGATTCAAGAGAAGTCCCATGCTCTGCTTGAGCCATCGTTGAAACACGAATGTAGATGTGCAGCGTCTGTTCTGCTTTTTTCATATTCGATCGGTGATGTTCACATGGGTGCTATCAGACCAACTCTACAGCGTTCCTCAACAACTGATGATTAACCTCGATGTAGCGTTGCGTAACCGCAAGTGATTTGTGGCCTGCGAGTTCTTGTAGCACACGCACGGATACTCCCTTAGATGCAAGCGAAGTTAGAAATCCACGCCTTCCCGAATGCGAACTTGCACCCTCAATGCCCACATCTTTGTATAAGTAATGAAAGTACTGAGCAAGTGTGTTTGCTGAGAACCCACGCTTGTTGTTCTTCTGCGTAGCAAACAAAGCACGACTTGTGTCTGTGACCAATATGGGTTGAAGGTCCTTGACTTTGAATCTAGTCAGCAAATACGACTTGAGTTCTTGCTGCAGTTTCGTGGGCAAGTACACGACACGACTGTGATCGCCCTTTGTTTGCTCCGCAGACAAACGCACTTCTTCTTTGATCTGTCCATCTGTGGTCAACACATCACAGATACGAAGTGCAGCCACCTCCCCAACACGCATCCCACTTTGATGTGTCAGCAAAAATTGGCACCGATTGCGACTTGCATGTCGTCTTGCTGAGATGTAAAGCAAGCACTTTTTAATTTCACGCTCGTTAAGCACCTTTGCTTGTGACATGTCATTTTTCCTATAAAACCAATTAATTAATGAAGACATAGTGTATTTCCTTTTATTTTTAATTCCTACCGATTTTTAACCTTGCTATATTTATATGGAAATCAAGCACCTACGACAATATCAAAGGATCCTTCAATTTCTATTGATTTTTTACTGCTACCGTCTTGTGCAATTCGGAGCAGTCTCAATTGAAGCGATGTGTAGAAATATTTGGGCAAAGTTTCTCTATCAAGAGCGCCTGAACGCTCTTTGCCCAATCTGCGAGAGACACGAATTATTTCAGCCCACGAATGCTGAAATGGTCAGTAACGCAGTTATGTCAAACAATCACCACAGAATATTGTCTGTGTTGTGTTTGCCAACTTCCTTCGTGATGTAATCCAATGCATCAGTGTTGCATAGCGTTGCGTCATACTGAGCATCAATTTCGTAGCACTGCTTTGAAGCAAGTTCTACGAACTTTGGTAAATCATTGAATTTCATGCTTTGTGGAAGATTTCCAATCAGCATATGGAAATGCTTACGCTTTGTACCTTGCCCATCTTCCCAAGCCTTCAGCATCCTCAAACGCTCCGTATGATGCCTTGTGTATTTTGATTTCCAAATCAATCTATTCAACTTATGCTCAAATCTTTCGCAAATCGATGGCAAGTCATTTACAGACAAATAATGCTTGATTTTCATTGATCCATTTTTGTCGAACCAACTTTGCTTCAAAGTCAATGTCAACATGACTTGAAAATCACCCATCTGTGGACGAAGAAATTCACGCACTGCATCTCTGCAGTTGTTCTTGTCGAATTCCATTTGAGCGATTCTTTCTCTGATTTCTGCTAATTTCATATCTTTATTTAGCACAAACCAAAGAAAATAAATAAAAAATCAAAGCATAATGTATGGATATTTTGCGTAAAAACTACGGATATTTTGCGTGGGCTAGGAATTAATTATCTTTGGCTTCAGAATTGTACTCGTCGAATAATTTTTATGAGGAAATCAAATGAGTCAAGCATTTGCAAGTCTGAAGTTGGTCAACGCAAACCGTCAAAACAATATTGAGCCAATTCAATTTCGTAGGAATAAACTTAACGAGAAACTGAAAATTCAAATCGCAATTGCGCAAGCAATGAGTCGTGGTGAAACATTCACGCAAAAGCGCATGAAGAAAATCACTGATAAGGTCAGTGGTCAGACTTCACTTGTGGAAGTTGACAAGCGAGTCAAGACTTGGTGGTTCACGAACACTGACACGAAGAAGATCGCAGTGCAGTTGTTCTATGGAAACAAGGTTATCGATCTTGCGAAAGGAAAGAACGCTGTAGAAGTTTCGAGCAGTGATGAGTTGATGGTTGTGCTATCGAAACTTCAAGAGGGAGTTCTCGATGGATTTTTAGATGCAAATATTGAAATGACTTCTAAATTTTTGCGCGCCAGATTTAAAAATTTGAATTGATAGTATTTGTATATTTTTTGATGCAGCGAACTACGACTATTTGTTAATTTATTATCTGCATGACATGGAAATAAAAGAGCGTCTAAAGACGCTCTTTTTAGTTTGAAACGACAACCGCAGCAGACGAAGTCGCAGCAATGGAATTTAATGAAGCAGTAAGACTACCCCCGTTACCATTTAATATTCCGCCGCCGCCACCACCACCACCACCGCAAGCGAACAGTATGAAAATTGAGAGCGAAATGCAAATTTTTTCAAATCTCATTATATTTTCTGACAGACGCCAGTCCATGGTGCGTTGCTAGTATTGTCACTGACCTCTGTGACCAAAACTGTATTTCCTGAATTTACTGGTATAGAAATAAAAGTCATTGTGCCCGTTCTATTTCGAATGGTATCGGTTAATGTAATTGTTGATTTGTATGCGCCACTGTGACCCGTTATAGATTCTTCTGTAAATGTTCCTGTACTAGTGTAATTCGTTAATAGTGGATTGATCTTATTGTAATTCGATATTTCACCGCTAAGAGTTGAGACGGTGTTGCGATCATAATCAAAAATTGCAGTCGCAACCATACCAATTGTGTAACTTGAATCAAGACTGTTATATAAAACACCGAATCCGTTAATGTTTCTATTGACCATGCAGCCGTATTTTCCAGTGAGACCAGATGGATTTGCTGCTGCCTTGGCGTTCTTCAAACCATATTTATATGCAAACGCTACTGAAGCAATCAAAATAAATATTGCAATAATTTTTACAGTATTTCTTGCGCTGAAATTGTGCATTTTCATTTCCTTTTGATGTGACTAAAATTCGTTCGATCGTTTTATATCATAAATATAATTTATGTCTCTAGCAAGTTTTTTTATTTGCTTTAATACATCTTTAATGCAAGCATGAAAGTCAACGAAGTCTGCTCACCACTCAAGACCTATCTCGCCACTGTACGAGTCGTATTGAGTAACGGAAGCACCACAGCAAGAACTACGATCAGTGCTGAATGTTCCTCTCATGCTTACCTCATGCTCAATCGTTTGTACGGACTTGGTAATGTCATCAACTTGAGTGAGTTCATCAGTGAAACCTCTGAAATTGAACAACCATTATCAAAACGATATCTTGCTCCCATCAAATCTTTAGATCAAGTCCTACATAGGGAAAACGCTCAGATCCAACCCTCGCAAGTCCCGCTGCAGCAGCGAAGTCTTCCGCGCAGACGACTGTCAGCGAGAGCCATTGCAGCCCCCATCAAGCATGACCTCGTTCAAGACATGTTGACCAAGCAATTCATGCGTCAAAGCAACATCGTCAAACCCACGAGTGATGACATACGCATTGCCAAGAGTCGTGCTGAGACGAGACTCAAGAGAGCCAATCTTGACTTTGAACGAGCAGCAGAAGATCAAGCCCGCAGACACGCAAGACAGTCAACGCTGAAAAGTTCTACCTCGCAGCAACTTACGCACAGAACTTCACGCAAGCCTAGTCAGACTACTTTCTGACGCAGAACATCAGTTCCAAGAGTTCTACAGACGCTGAAGCATTGAGTCGTGCTTTGAACGCCTTGCCTTTCTTGTAGATGCTGAAGACATGCTCAGCACCCAATGTCTTGCCACGAGCAGACTTTGCGCCCAACTTGTTGAGATGTTCAGCGATAGCGTTGAAAGTGAGTTTCTGCTCGTCTCTGAGCGTTCTGACACGCTCAAACAGCCACTCTTGAGTCGTTGTGTATGGGCCTTTGTAGAGTGAGCGAGCACTAACTTTTACGACTGCCCTAAGAAATTGAGCGTCGTCAAAATTACTCACTTGCTGAACTATTCCACTGTCACCGACTTGGCCAAATTGCGCGGCTTGTCCACATCCGTTCCCCGTGCACAGGCGGTGTGGTACGCCAGCAGTTGCAGCGGCACCACGTGCAAGATGGGGGAGAGCACGCCGTAGTGCTCAGGCATGCGGATGACGTTGACGCCTTCGCTGCTTTCAATCTTGGTGTCGCCATCGGCCAGCACATACAGCACGCCGCCGCGGGCGCGCACTTCTTGCATATTGCTTTTGAGCTTTTCCAAGAGCTGGTCGTTGGGGGCCACGGTGACCACCGGCATGGCGTTGGTCACCAGGGCCAGCGGGCCGTGTTTGAGTTCGCCGGCGGCATAGGCTTCGGCGTGGATGTAGGTGATCTCTTTGAGCTTGAGCGCGCCTTCCAGCGCGATGGGGTAATGCGTGCCCCGGCCCAAGAACAGCGCGTTTTCTTTGCTGGCAAATTCTTGCGCCCAGCTGATGATTTGCGGCTCCAGCGCCAGCACGGCTTGCAGCGCGGCGGGCAGATGGCGCATGGCTTTGATGTGGCCAGCCTCTTGGGCGTCGCTCAAGTGGCCCTGGGTTTGCGCCAGCGCCAAGGTGAGCAAAAACAAACCGGCCAGCTGGGTGGTGAACGCCTTGGTGGAGGCCACGCCGATCTCGGCGCCGGCGCGCGTCACATATGCGTGCTTGCACTCGCGCACCATGGCGCTGGTGGCGACGTTGCAAATGGTCAGCGTCTGTGTCATGCCCAGGCTTTGTGCGTGGCGCAGGGCGGCCAGGGTGTCGGCGGTCTCGCCGGACTGGGTGATGGTGACGATCAGTGTCTTGGGGTTGGGCACCGATTCGCGGTAGCGAAATTCGCTGGCAATCTCGACCTGACACGGCACTTTGGCAATCGCCTCGATCCAGTATTTGGCCACACAGCCGCTGTAGTAGCTGGTGCCGCAGGCCAGGATCAGCACGTTGTCAATGGCTTTGAAGGTGGAATAAGCGCCATCGCCAAACAACTCGGGGGTGATGCCTTCCAAGCCTTCGAGCGTGTCGGCAATGGCGCGGGGCTGCTCGAAGATTTCTTTTTGCATGTAGTGGCGATAAGGGCCGAGTTCGGCAGCGCCGCTGTGCGCGTGCACGGTTTTGACCTCACGCGTTGCCGCCTTGTGCGCCCGGTCCACGATCCAGTATTTGCCCAGTTGGATGTCGACCACGTCGCCTTCTTCGAGGTAGACAATTTGATCGGTCACCCCGGCCAAGGCCATGGCGTCGCTGGCCAAAAAAGTTTCGCCTTGGCCCACGCCCAAAATCAAGGGTGAGCCCGCACGCGCACCGATCACGCGGTGCGGCTCGTCTTTGTGAAACACCGCAATCGCATAAGCGCCGTGCAGTTGCAAGATGGCGGTTTTGACGGCTTCGAAAATATCGCCGTCGTACACGCTGTCGACCAAGTGCGCGATGACCTCGGTGTCGGTCTGGCTCAAAAACACATAGCCCTTGGCTTGCAGGGCGGCGCGCAATTCTTCGTGGTTTTCAATGATGCCGTTGTGCACCAGCGCCACCTTGCCGGGCTTGTCCTGTGCAGTGCCCGTGCCGTGGCTGAAATGCGGGTGCGCGTTGTGCACCGCAGGCGCGCCGTGGGTGGCCCAGCGGGTGTGGGCAATGCCGGTGCCGCCTTCGATGTGCTCGGCCTTCACCTGGTCCATCAACTCGGCCACGCGTGAGGTGCTGCGGGCGCGCTGCAAGCCCTTCTGGACGCCCTTGCCGCCATTCAGGCTGGCCGCATGCACGGCCACGCCGCAAGAGTCATAGCCCCGGTATTCGAGCCGCTGCAGGCCTTGGACCAGGACGGGAACGATGTTGCGCTGCGAAACTGCGCCGACGATGCCACACATAGAAATGCTCTCAAAAACCGAATGTGCTGGATATTAGGACGATCGAAGAAAAATTTTCGATCAATTTTCGAGTTTTTTTAGCTATTTATTTCTTTTTAAGATTATTATGAAATTAAATTTCAATAAAATACTTTATATGAAATCAATAGAACTCGACGCCATTGACCTGCAACTGCTGGACAGCCTGCAGCACGACGCCAGCCTGAGCAATGTGGCGCTGGCGGAAAAGGCCAACGTTTCGCCGCCCACTTGTTTGAGGCGCGTCAAACGCTTGATCGATGAAGGCTGGATCGAACGCCAAGTGGCGGTGCTGAGCGCCGACAAGCTGGGCGTCGCGCTGGGCCATGGCCTCACGGCCTTGGTGGAAGTCTCCCTGGACAAGCAAGGCAGCGAACACCTGGACGCTTTTGAGGCCCACGCCGTGACCTTGGACGCGGTGCAGCAGTGCTGGCGCGTCTCGCCCGGGCCGGACTTCATGCTGGTGGTGCAAGCCCGCGACATGCCGCATTACCTGACGATCAGCCAGTCCCTGTTTACGCAAGACGCGAATGTGCGCAATGTGAAAGCATTTTTTGCCACCAAGCGGGCCAAGTTCGGGACGCAAATGACCTTACCAACGCGCTAAGGGCTTTACTTTTTCTTTTGGGGTCGCGCCCAATGGGCAATGCTCACCTGCTTGCCGCGCGCCACGCTCAGGGCGCCCGGTTCAGTGCTTTTGGTGATGGTCGAGCCGCCGCCCACGGTGCCACCCGCGCCGATGGTGACGGGAGCGATCAGCACGCAGTTGCTGCCGATGTGCACATCGGCTTCGATCACAGTGCGGTGCTTGTTGGCGCCGTCGTAATTGGCGGTGATGCTGCCCGCCCCGTAGTTGACCCGCTCGCCCACCGTGGCGTCGCCCAAATAAGCCAGGTGGTTGGCTTTGGCTCCTTTGGCCAGGGTGGAATTTTTGACTTCGACAAAGTTGCCAATGTGCACCTCGGCCGCCAGTTGTGCGCCCGGGCGCAGGCGGGCAAACGGGCCGATCAAAGCGCCCTCGCCCACGCTCACGCCCTGTTTTTCGCCGTCGATGTGGGTGAACGGATGAATCACCGCACCCGCAGCAATCGTGCAGTTGGCAATCACGCAGTTCGCCCCCACGCGCACGCCATCGCCCAAGCTGACCTGGCCTGCAAAAATGCAATTGACGTCAATCTCCACGTCCTGGCCGCAGTCCAGTTGGCCGCGCAGGTCAAACCGCGCAGGGTCTTGCAAACGCACGCCTTGTTCCATCAGCGCCTGGGCTTGACGCAGTTGGTGCGAGCGCTCCAACTCGGCCAATTGCACCGGGCTGTTGATGCCTGCGACCTGCAGCGCATCTTCAATGGTGTGCGCCACCACCTCCACGCCGTCGGCCACAGCGAATTTCACAATGTCGGTCAGGTAGTACTCGCCTTGGGCGTTGTGGTTGTCCAGACGCGCCAGCCAGGGCTTGAGCAGGCGCGCAGGCAAGGCCATGATGCCGCTGTACACCTCCCGAATGGCACGCTCCTCCATGCTGGCGTCTTTGTGCTCGACGATGGCTTGGACCTGCACGCCATGGCGCAGGATGCGGCCATAACCCGTGGGGTCGGCCAATTCAATGGTGAGCAAAGCCAAGCGTGTGCCGCCGCTGGCGGCGATCAAGGCTTGCAAGGTGTCGGCCTGGGTCAGCGGCACATCGCCCGACAAGATCACCACCAAACCGTCGTCAGCCAATGCGGGCACCGCTTGCTGCAGCGCGTGGCCGGTGCCCAGTTGCGGGTCTTGGCGCACAAACTGCAAGGCGGTTTCGGTGGATGATGGGACTGCAGCCCATAAGGCCGACTCGACTTGCGCCGCACCGTGCCCGGTGATCACCACCGCCGAGCGCGCGTGCAATCGGGCTGCCGTGGCCAACACGTGCTGCACCAAGGGCACGCCGGCCAAGCGCTGCAGCACCTTGGGCAAGCGGCTTTTCATGCGGGTGCCTTTGCCGGCCGCCATAACAACCACATCAATTGGGAGGGAATGGAGAGTTTGGTTCATGCTGTGCATCACGTGTCCGTCAAACTTGGCGGTTTATCTTTCAACAATCGTATAGCCGATTATCGTTCGTGGAACTGACTCAACCCATGCTTTCAACTGCCGCCTTGAAATCACACCGCGCCCTGTGCGGGGCTTGGCGGCTGGGGTGTTGGATTTTGCTGTTGGCTTTGCTGCCAGGCTGCAGCGCCATCAAATTGGGCTACAGCAAAGCAGATGACTTGGCTTACTGGTGGCTGGACGGTTATGCGGATTTTTCAGCGCCGCAGTCTGAGCGGCTGCGCGCCGCCTTGAGCGAGGTGCACCTGTGGCACCGCACCCATGAGCTGCCCCTGTATGTGGGTCTGCTGCAACAAGCCCAGACCCTGGCCGCAGACAACATCAGCGCTGCGCAGGTCTGTGGCCTGGCTGAAGCGGGGCAATTGCACCTGAACGCCTTGACCCTCAAGGCCCTGCCCGCGCTCACCGCCGTCGCCCTGGATTTGTCGGGACGGCAAGTAGCGCATTGGGAGCGGCAATGGGCCAAGAAAAACACCAGCTGGCAAGACGACTGGCTGAACATCACTCCTGCACAGCGCGAGAAAAAACGCCTGGACAATTTTGTCGATCGCTTTGAATCTTTTTACGGCAACTTCACGCCTGCGCAAATCCAATTGCTCAAGCAACAGGTGCAACAATCGGCGTGGACAGCGCCTTGGGCTTGGCAAGACCGCTTGCACAAGCAGCAGCAGTTGCGGGAACTGGTGCGATCTTTCCAACTCAAATCACCCAACCCCTTGGGGGCTCAAGAAGAGCTGCAGGCCATGGCCTTGAGCTGGACCTCCACCACCGAAGGGTATGGTTTTGAAACCCGCCTGCGCCTCAAGCAAGAAGCCTGCGCCAATGTGGCCCAGCTGCACAACACCACCACCCCTGCGCAAAGGCTCAAGGCGATTGCGAGAATGCGCGCTTACGCCAATGACTTGAAAGATTTGTCGACGCCGTGAAAAAGCCCCTCGCAAGGGGCTTTTGGGGGCAGGCTGGCTTGGTCACAAGCTGGCCCAGATGAGGCACAGCACCTCAGGCTTGCAGCGCTTTCCACATCTCCATGTCGCGCTCGGCGGTCCAGATGCGCGGGTTCTTGATGCCCGAAGCTTCGTCAAAAGCGCGCGTCACGTCAAAAGGCAGGCAGTGCTCGTAAATGAACACCTGGCCAAAGATCGGGTCCATGCTTTTGCGGGTATGGGCCATGGCGGCTTTGAGGTCCATCTTCCCGGCCACCGCTTCTTTGCCGGCGGTGAACAGGGTTTCGACCCACAGCTGGGTGTAGTCCAACGCCTTGTTGACTTGGGCATTGCCTTTCATGGCCTCGCCGCGACCGGGCACGATGGCTTCGGCCTTCAAGGCACGCAGGGCTTCTAAAGTGGCAGGCCACTCTTGCAATTGGGCGTCACCGGTGTACACGCCGGCTTCGTACTCAACCAAGTCGCCAGAGAACAGCACTTTTTCGGCTTCCACCCAGGCGATGGTGTCGCCACGGGTGTGGCCGTAGCCGGGACTCCAGATCTGTACCGTCACACCGCCCAAATCCAGCACCAATTTGCCGGGCACTTCGCCCTTTGTCGCGTCGCCGCCGCCAATCACCATGGTGGGCCACGTCAGGCCGGGCACTTCGTCAGCGCCACGGAACAGGCGCGGAAAACGCTCCATCTCGCTCTTCATGTCTTGCGCGCCGCGCTCCACGATCAGCTCGTAAGTGCCTTGGCTGGCAATCACTTCGGTCGCGCCTTCGGCCACATAGGCGCTGGCACCGAGCACGCGCACCGCGTGGTAGTGGGTCAACAACACGTATTTGATCGGCTTGTCGCTGACCTTGCGAATTTGCGCGATCAGGTCCTTGGCCATGGCCGGTGTGGCGGTGGCGTCGCTGACCATGATGAATTTGTCGCCGATGATCACGCCCGAATTCGGGTCGCCTTCAGCGGTGTAAGCCCAGCAGTGCGGGCTGAGTTGCTCGAAAGTGATCTTCTTATCGGCCAGATCGGCTTGCGAGGCAAAGGCCTTGGTGGGGGCTTGGGTCATGGAAGTTCTCCGCTTGTTCGGTCAAAAATAGGATTTTACCTAATCGTAACGAATTACGCATCGGTAAATTTCAGACTGGAATTCAAGTGCTAAGCCAGGCCTTTTTCCAGCAACTGGATCACCTCGTCGGCAAAGGCCACGTAGCTGATCAGGCCGCCGGGGCGCAGCCAGGTGAAGGTCCAGTTGATCATGCCAAACAGCATCATCGTCACCGCGGTTTGGTTGGCCGGGTTGAGGCGCTCGGGGTAGGCGCGCTTCAGCGCCCGGGTCACAGCGGCCACCACGTCGCGTTGGCGGTTCAAAATCAGCTCACGCGGCGAGACCGTGCCTGCTGCACCGAGCGCCAGGTCGGGCACATCGCTCAAAAACTGGGTGTCATTCAACAGCGCCACATGCCGCGTGGCCGAGCTTTCGTATTCTTGTAAAAACGCCCGAATCAGTTCGTGCAAGGCGGCGCGGTCGTTCAGGTTGCGCCTTTGGGCGTGGGCCTCGGATTGCGCAATCAGCGTCAGCAAGCGCTGGGTGTAGCGGTCCATCAGGTCGAACAAAATGGCCTCTTTGCTGCCGTAATAGTGGTACAGCCGGGCCTTGGAGGTGCCGCAAGCGGTGGCAATCTCGTTCATGCTGGCCGCAGGGTAGCTGCGGCTGGCAAAGCATTGCGCTGCAATGTCCAAAATGGCATCGCGTTTGATGTCGTGAGTTGCGGATTTGGGTCGGGCCATGGCGGCATTCTGCCAGTTGAAGAGCGCCGCCCATGACGCCCAGGTTCAGGCGCAGATCACACCGGCCAGACCACGCCGTTGTCGTTCAAGATGGCTTCCAAAGGCTGGTCATGCGGCTCGGGCTCCAGATCGTCGACATAACCGTTGGTGAAACCCAGGCCCACGGTGAAGGGCTTGGGCTGCAGTGTGGCCAAGGTGCGGTCGTAAAAACCGCCGCCGTAACCCAAGCGGTAACCGCCCGCGCCGTAGCCCACGCAGGGCACAAACAACAATGTGGGTACCACCAGCTCGGTGTCTTTGGGTTTGGGAATGCCGTAGGCGTCCTCTTCCATCGGGCAACCCGGGTACCAGGCGTGAAAGGTCAAGGTCTTGTGTTCTTTGTTGACCACCGGCAGGCCAATGCGCAGGCGCTGCGCATTGCCTTGCAACTCGCCGTCCTCTTTCCAGCGGTGCAAGGCAGGCAAGGGGTCGAACTCGCCTTTGATCGGCCAGTAAGCACCAATCACCGTGTCCGTGCGCCCCACCAGCCAAATGCGCATCACGCGTTGCAAGGCGTCAATCTTGGCCTGCCGGTCGGGCATTTGCTGGCGCGCCTGCAGCAACTCGGCCCGAAGGCGTTTTTTCGCTTCTGATGTGTCCATAATCAACCTATGCAATTCCCTCAGATTCTGACATCGCTGGCCATACTGGCCCTGACAGGGGTATTTTCGTGCCCTGCTGCTGCCCAAATCAAAGCCGAAGACGCGGTGATCAGCGAGATGCAGCAAGCTTTTCGCAAGAACGACAAAACCCGCTTGAGCGCCTTGCTGCCACAGGCACGTGGCCACGTCTTAGAGCCTTGGGCGGCTTACTGGGAGTTGAGCGCCAGGCTGGACCGGGCCAGCAATGCCGAGATTCAGGACTTTGTCAGTCGCTACGCGGGCAGCTACCAAGAAGACAGGCTGCGCACCGAGTGGCTGCAAATGCTGGGCAAGCGACGCGACTGGGCCAGCTTTGCCGCCGAATACCCGCGTTACCGGATGCGCGATGACAAGGAGGTGCGCTGCTATGCCTTGGCCGCCGAAGTGGCCAACGGCATGCCCGATACCGCGACCGAATTCAAACGCCTGTGGTATGCCCAAAAAGAGGCGGATGATGGCTGCAGTTACGCCGCGCAGCTGCTGCACAGCGGGCGCAAGATTGACGGCCTGGACCTGTGGCGCAAAGCACGTGTGGCTATGGAAAACAGCCGACCCCGCGCAGCGCAGCTGGCGGTGGAGATCGAGGCCAAAGAGGTGGCGAGCCAAGTGGTGCTGATCCAGGCCGATCCGATCCAATTCTTGGACAAGCGTTTGATGGCGCTCACCACCAAGCGCAAAGAGCTCTCAGTCCTGGCTTTGATCCGCATTGCCGCCACCAACCCCGATTTGGCAGCAGAGCAACTGCACAAGCGCTGGGGCCTGTTTCTCAGCAAAGAAGAGCGCAACTGGGCCTGGGGGGCGATTGGCAAACAAGCCGCCTTCAAGCTGCAAGACAATGCCGCCGAGTACTTTGCCAAAGTCACCCGTGACGCCGACCTGAACGACGACCTGCTGGGCTGGAAAGTGCGCGCCGCCTTGCGCCAAAGCGACTGGAAAACTGTGGGGCAAGCGATCGACGCGATGCAAGACAGCGCCGCCGAGCCGGTCTGGGTGTACTGGCGTGCCCGTGCCACGCTGGCCAGCAACCCGAGCGAAGCCCAGCGCCAAGCGGCGCTGCAATCCTTGCGCGCGATCGCCAGCGTGCGCGGCTTTTACGAACTACTGGCCCTGGAAGAGACCGGCCAAAACATCGCCTTGCCGGCCAAACCCACGCCGTTGACACTCCCTGAAAAAGCCGCCGCCAGCGCCAACCCTGGCTTGCAACGCGCCTTGTATGCCATTGGCATGGGCCTGCGCCAAGAGGGCAACCGCGAATGGAACTACACCACCAATTTGCACAGCCCCGGCGGCATGGGTGAGCGCGAGTTGCTGGCCGCCGCCGATCTGGCCTGCCAGCGCCAGGTGTGGGACCGTTGTATCAACACCAGCGAGCGCACGACCAACGCCATCGACATGGAGCAGCGCTTCCCCACTCCGCTGCGCGACACCGTATTGCGCAAAGCCAAAGCCGTGGGCCTGGAGCCGGCTTTTGTCTACGGCCTGATCCGCCAGGAAAGCCGCTTCATCACCGATGCGCGCTCCGGCGTGGGCGCGGCAGGGCTGATGCAAGTCATGCCTGCCACCGCCCGGTGGACCGCCAAAAAAATCGGCTTGACCACTTTCGCGGTCGAGCAACTCAACGAACAAGACGTCAATGTGGCCATCGGCACCGGCTACCTCAAACTCGTTCTGGACGACTTTGGCGGCTCCATGCCCATGGCCGCCGCCGCTTACAACGCCGGTCCTGGCCGACCTCGCAATTGGCGCAACGGACCGGTGCTGGAAGCGGCGATTTGGGCGGAGAACATCCCTTTCCAAGAAACCCGGGACTATGTGAAAAAAGTGCTGGCCAACACCACCAACTACGCCGCCGTGCTGACCGGGCAACCCCAGTCCCTCAAAGCGCGCTTGGGCAGCGTGGGCCCGAAAGCGGCCAACGCGGTGGAGAGCTACCCCGACTTGCCTTGAAGCACCCACAGCTTCAACGCAAGCCTGCCAAAGCCTCGTCCAAGTTGCGGTTGATTTTTTCGGCAATTTGGCTTTTGTAGGCACGCAGCAAAAAGCCCAGAGTGATCTGCAGTTCAAACTGTGTGGCATCGACGCGCAGCAGCCCTCGCGCACCGGCTCGCTCAAAGGTCACGCGGTCTTCGCCTTCACCGGGCAAGTGCGAACACGTCATGCCCCAGTCGCTTTCGCCTTGTGCTCGCCATGCCTGCGCCAAAGCCTGGGCGCTGGACCAGTCCAGACCGTGGAGGCGTTGAATTTCAATGTCGGCCATCTTGTCGTTCAGCTTGCGCTCATTTCAACCCCAACGGGCCACCTGCACCGCGCAATCGTAAAAAACGGGTGCCCGGCCCATGTCGGTCAAGTGCTGGCTGGTCAGTTGGTTCACATTGGTGCCGTTCAAACCGAATTTGCGCCACCAAATGCCCATGCCATGCACCACGCCAGGCCGGGCGCGGTCGCTCACGTGGGCTTTGCAGTGGTACTCGCCGCGGTCGTTGAAGATCTTGACCACATCGCCATGGGCAATGCCGCGAAGTTGTGCGTCATCCGCATGAATTTCCAGCAGCGGCTCGACCTCGACCGCACGCAAGCTGGTGACGTTGACGAAAGTGGAGTTTAAAAAGTTGCGTGCCGGCGGTGAGATCATGGCCAGGGGGTAGCGGTCGCTGGCGGCGGGCACCTCGTAATTGGGCAGGTGATCCGGTAAACCATCTTGCCCTTGCGCCGCCAAGCGCGCGCTGAAAAACTCGCAGCGCCCCGACGCGGTGGGAAAGCCGCCTTGGGCAAATGGCGCATCGGGCACGGGCAATGAGGCAAAGCCGTGTTCGAGCAATTGCGCAAAGTCGGCTTCGTCGCCGATGGCGGCGCGGCACAGCGTCAGGTCGTCGTCGGCAAAGCAAGGCTCCTCAAACCCCATGCGCGCAGCCAGCGCCCGAAAGATGTCGGTGTTGGTGCGGGCTTGCCCGACCGGGGCAATCGCAGGGCGGTTCAGCAGCACATCGGTGTGGCCGTAGCTGGTGTGAATGTCCCAATGTTCGAGCTGGGTGGTGGCAGGCAAGATGTAGTCGGCATAGTCGGCGGTGTCGGTCTGAAAATGCTCCAGCACCACGGTGAACAGGTCTTCGCGGGCAAAGCCCTGCACCACTTTACCGGACTGCGGGGCCACCGCCATCGGGTTGCTGTTGTAAACCACCAGCGCCTGGATGGCCGGGCCAAAGTCGGGCGCGGCGGGCCGCAGCAGGTCGTCGCCAATCGTGCTCATGTTGAGGGTGCGGGGTTGGCGCGTGCCCAGCAAGTCCGGCCGCTGCAAAGCCGCACGGCGCACCGGAAAATGCCCGGAACTGCTGAGCAGCACGCCGCCAGCGCGGTGGCGCCAAGCGCCGGTGAGTGCAGGCAAACAGGCAATCGCCCGCACCGCATTGCCGCCGCCGCGCACGCGCTGCATGCCGTAGTTCAAGCGAATGGCGGCTGGCTTTGTGGTGCCCCAGTCGCGCGCCAAGTCGGTGATTTGCGCCACCTCCAGGCCGCACACCTGGGCGGCGCGCTCGGGCGGCCATTGCAGCGCGCGCTCGCGCAGCGCGTCCCAACCCAGGGTGTGTTGGGCAATGTAGTCGTGGTCCAGCCAGTCGTGCACGATCAGCTCGTGCATCAAGGCCAGGGCCAGCGCGGCATCGGTGCCGGGGCGCAGGGCCAGGTGCACCTGGCATTTGTCGGCGGTTTCGGTTTTGCGCGGGTCGATGCACACCAGCTTGGCCCCTTGCCGTTTGGCCTCCTGTGCCAGTCGCCAAAAATGCACATTGCTGCCAATCGAGTTGCTGCCCCAAATCACAATCAGCCGGGATTCGGCAAAAAATTCCACCTTCATGCCCACCTTGTTGCCCAAGGTCTGCGTCAGCGCTTCGGCCCCGGCTGAGGCGCAAATGGTGCGATCCAGCAAAGACGCGCCCAATTGGTGAAAAAACCGCCCCGCCATGGCCTCGCCCTGCACTTGGCCCATGGTGCCGGCGTAGCTGTAAGGCAGTATCGCCTCAGGGTTGACTTGGGCAATGGCTTGGAGCCTCCCAGCAATGTCGTCCAGCGCCTCGTCCCAAGTCACCGGCACAAACTGGCCTGCGCCTTTGGGGCCGCTGCGCTTCAAAGGGGTGAGCAAGCGCTCAGGGTGGTAGGTGCGCTCGGCATAACGCGACACTTTGGTGCACAGCACGCCGTCGGTGGGGCGGTGCGCCGGGTTGCCTTGCACCTTGGTGGCGCGCCCGTCCTGCACCGTGGTGAGCAAGGCGCAGGTGTCCGGGCAGTCGTGCGGGCAAGCGCCGCGCACCAGGACTTTGTCCGTGGGCTCGAGGGTGGTTTCGGCGTCCAATGGCGTCATGGTGTTTGGCCTGAAAGCAAGTGGTGACACGTTCATTTTCGGTCATTTCACTGCCGAGTTGGCGCCAGCAGACCGCGCCGAGGGCGAAATGTCCCTTACGCGAAGGAGGGGGATGGCAACTTGGCACGAGTCTGGCTAGACTGTAGGCATGAAACTCAACGACGCCATCCTCGCCGACGCGGCCGGCATTGCCGCTATTCGCCAAGACATCCACGCCCATCCAGAGCTGTGCTTTGAAGAAGTCCGTACCGCTGACGTGGTGGCCAAGCAGTTGCGTGATTGGGGCATCCCGATTCACCGTGGCATGGGCACCACCGGCGTGGTGGGCATCATCCACGGGCGCGATGGCGGTGCTTGCGGCCGTGGCGTGGGTCTGCGCGCCGACATCGATGCTTTGCCCATGC
>CANGEE010000053.1 GCA_947452635.1 Comamonadaceae bacterium
CCGGGGCCTTGAGCCCCCTAAAGAGTCGTTCAAGACCAGGACGTTGATAGGTCAGGTGTGGAAGCGCAGTAATGCGTTAAGCTAACTGATACTAATTGCTCGTGCGGCTTGACCCTATAACTTTGATCACACACTGAAAGGTGTGCGTTGATCAAGGAAGTTATGCCAAGTTGACGCATTCAAAAAAAAGGCGAAGTGGCCTGGGTGTAGTGCCTGGGTGAAAAGCCTGGCTGAGAAGCCAAAAGCTAATTCCAAACTCTATGAATTCGTTGTCTTGACGCAAGTCAGGATGACAACCAGTTATGCTTGATGACCATAGCGAGTTGGTCCCACTCCTTCCCATCCCGAACAGGACAGTGAAACGACTCAGCGCCGATGATAGTGCGGATTCCCGTGTGAAAGTAGGACATCGTCAGGCTTGTATATGAAAAACGCCCCATCTCTTGATGGGGCGTTTTTTTTTCGCTTGTCCAAAGTCTTGAAACTTACGCAATCAGAGATTTTGGAGGAGATTGCCGTCGACTTGCAGCGCTTTGCTTTTGATCAGTTCCCCCAAGATCATCTCCAACCACTCTTCAAAAGCTTGGCCATTCGACTGTAAACGGCTCAAGGCATGCAAATAGGGACTTCTTTGCGCCCAAGCCACAAATTCGCCCTTGTCAATCTGATTCCATTCCAGTATTTTGAACTTCACCAACACTTTGGCACCATAACGGGCGTGTTTTTCTGGATTTTGCATAAAGGCATCTAATTTTTGCCGCGCAAAAGCCAGAGCCTGGTTGCAGTCGTGAAAAGGCGCGCCATGGCCTGGAATGACGGCTTGGGGCTTGAGCGATTCAATCAAATCCAGCGTTTGCGCGACCTCGTGAAATGCTGCAATGCCCTCTAACTCCGGAAAGACAATGCCAAAGCCTTGCTGCCAAAGCGCATCGGCAGAGATCAAGGTGCGTTCGCTGGGCTCAAACAAAATGATCGAATGCGGATCGTGGCCTGGGGCCGCGTGCACTTGCCAGGTCACGCCAGCGAGTTGGACCTCTGCACCCGGTTGCAAAAGACCTTGGCAGTGAAATCTGGGGCAGTCTTGGCCGGTTGCCTTGTAGGTGAGTGAGGCTTCATCCCAGTTGGCAACGGCCTGGGCATGACCGGGTGGAATCCAGGTTTGCAAGTCAGGGTAGGCCAGTTGCAAGGCGTGATTGCCTCCGCAGTGATCACTGTGCAAATGCGTGTTCAGCAATAGATCCAAGTCACGGCCGTTGAGCGCATGTGCAACAAGTGCCAAGGTTTGACGGGCATGGCTCACATATCCACTGTCCACGAGAACTGCAGAGGTTTCGTCCATCAATAAAACATTGTTGGCGGACAACCAGCCCCGCTCAAACACCTGTATGCCTGGCGGCATTTGAAAAGAAGCACGCATTCGAAGGGGCGTTTTATTTATTTCTCAACTCGCGCCGCAAAATTTTGCCCACATTGGTCTTGGGCAATTCGTCTCGGAACTCGATGTATTTGGGGCGTTTGTAACCGGTCAAATTGGCATGACAAAAACTGTTCAAAGTTTCTTCAGTCAATAACGGATCGTTGCGTACAACAAAGACCTTGATGGCTTCGCCCTGCATGGCGTCAGGGATACCGATGGCTGCACACTCCACGACGCCAGGACAAGTGGAAATGACGTTTTCCAACTCGTTCGGGAACACATTGAATCCGCTGACCAAAATCATGTCTTTTTTGCGGTCGACGATTTTGAAACGGCCGTCCGCGCCCATGATGCCGATGTCACCGGTCCGCATAAAACCGTCGGGCGTGAACGCTTTGGCCGTTTCCTCCACTTGCTGGTAATAGCCCGTCATGACGTTAGGACCGCGAATGCAAATTTCACCCGATTCACCTTGGGGCAAGGTGCGGCCTTCGTCATCTTTGATCGCCATGTCAATGCTGGGCAATGGAAAACCTATATCGCCGCTGAATGTTTTTTGCGTCACGGGGTTGTTGCTGCCGATCGCACAGGTTTCGCTCATCCCCCAGCCTTCAATCATGGTGCTGCCTGTGGCCGACTGCCAGTTTTTTGCTGTGCCTTCGGACGCGGCCATCCCTCCGGCTTGCGTTGCACGCAAACTGGAAAAATCGATGGTTTTGAACATCGGGTGCATCATCAACGCATTGAACAAGGTATTGACACCAGGCAACATGTGGAAGGGACGCTTCTTCAGTACGGCTATGAACTTGCCAAAATCACGCGGATTGGGAATCAAGGTCATGTGGGAGCCTTGGCGGATGGCCAAAAGACACAAAGTCAGCGCAAAGATGTGATACAGCGGCAAAGCTGCAATGCTGTTGATTTTGCGCAAGTCACCAATGTCCTGGATGGCCGGTGTGAACCAGGCTTCTGCTTGGAGCATGGCTGCGACGACGTTGCGATGGGTCAACACGGCACCCTTGGACAGACCCGTGGTGCCACCGGTGTATTGCAAGAAGGCGATGTCATCGAGTGTTTGTGGCACCGATTTCAGCGGTCTTTTTTGTCCATCGGCCAGCGCCTTCTTGAACGAAGTCACCCGGAGGTCGTTGGACAACGGAATTTCAAAAGCCGGAACCAATTTAGCCAAATGCCGCACCGCAAAAGTCATCCAACGGCCATACACCGGACCCAGCAAATCACCCAAAGATGTGAGAACGACCTGTTGGAGCTGTGTGCGCTCGATCACTTCGGCCAGGTTGTGGGCAAAATTCTCCAAAATGACAATGGTGGTTGCGCCAGAGTCTTTGAGTTGGTGTTCGAGTTCGCGTGCTGTGTACAAAGGGTTGACATTGACGCAGGTGTAGCCGGCCCGCAGCACCGCCGCCATGGTGACCGCAAACTGGGGCAAATTGGGCAGCATGATGGCAATGCGCGAGCCAGGCGCCAGGCCTTGGCTTTGAAACCAGCTGCCTAAAGCGGCGGACAAACTGTCCAACTCGCCATAACGCATCCAGCGATCCATGCACACGGAAAAAGGGCATTGGCTATTGGCTTTGAAGGATTGCTCCATCAATTGCGTCAACGAGCTGTATTGCTCGGGGTGAATCTCGTGCGGGACGCCTGGCGGGTAATGCGCAAGCCAAATTTTTTCCATAAGGATCTCCATCAATGCGCCATTGTGCTTGCGAGAAGACGGCGGGGGTATCGGGCAAATCCCGGTTCTGCGCAACTGTGGTCCCTGAAGCGACAAAATAGTCCTTGTGGTGTTGTTTGCGATGGCGCAATGCAGCTGCACTGAACAGTGCGAAAATAAGTACTAACCCTTGATTTGAAGGCATGAACGCACATCCGTCCGTTAGATACGAGCACACGCGCAGTTGGTGGCGAAATGCATTGCTGCGGCTGACGGGTACCGACGCAGGTAATGCGGCACGGCCTTCCTGGGTCCCTATACGCAAGCTGTCACCGCGCCATCGGCCCAAAATTGCGCAGCACCTGATTCGGCTAGAGCCACAAGACCGCTACTTGCGCTTTGGCTACCCCGCGACTGACGAACAAATCGTTCGTTATGTGGAGGGGCTCAATTTTGTGCGGGACGAAATTTACGGTGTGTTCAATCGACGCTTGGCCTTGGTGGCCATGGCGCACCTGGCCTTTTCCATCGATCCCCAGTGGGCTACCTGCGCTGAATTTGGCGTCTCTGTGTTGCAGCAAAGTCGGGGCAAGGGCTTGGGCGCTCAATTGTTTGGCCATGCCGTCGTCCACGCCCGAAATGAAGGGGTGCACATGCTGTTCATTCATGCCCTGAGCGAGAACGCCGTGATGCTCAATATCGCGCGTCAAGCCGGTGCCCGTGTAGAGCGTGAGGGCAGTGAAAGCGAGGCATTCTTGCTCTTGCCAGCGGCCACGCTGGACAGTCATGTGCATCAAATTGTCAACGAGAAAATGTCTGAAGTGGACTACCAATGGAAAGCCAAAGCACAGCAATTTCGCGGCATTTTGCAGGTCTTGCAGGAAATCAGGCAAGGGGTGAGAGCAGCTCGGCATCACACCCCACGGGCGTTGGAGAAGAAGTGAGGGCTGATCTGTCACAGATCAACGCATGGGATCCAGTATCCTATGGGTCTCACCACAACGGCATGTCCTGCAACCATTGACTGTGTCAGACCCGCACCCCGCGCGCCATACCGAACGTGAAGACAAACGCACGTTCCTGCAAAAACTCGCCGAATTTATCCATCCCGGTCCAGACTCCAAAGCCGAGTTGATTGAAACCCTGGCCGAGGCCGAGGACAACCACATCATCAACAACGAAAGCCGGCGCATGCTCGAAGGCGTGATCCGCATGGCCGACATGACGGCGGGCGATGTGATGGTCGCTGCGCCCCGCATGGACTTGCTGTCCATCGACGCGCCCTTTGATGCACTGCTGCACCAGGTGATAGAAACCGCGCATTCGCGCTTTCCCGTTTACGAAGGCGATCGGGAAAACATCATCGGCATCTTGATGGCGAAAGACCTGCTCAAGCTGCAACGCGCACCCGAGCTGAATATTCGTGCTTTGTTGCGTGCCGCGGTGTTTGTGCCCGAAAGCAAAGGACTGAACGATTTGCTTCGGCAGTTTCGTGACAACCGCAACCACTTGGCCATCGTCATTGACGAGTTTGGCCGCACCGCAGGCCTGATCACCATCGAAGACGTGTTGGAGCAAATCGTCGGTGAAATTGAAGACGAGTTCGACATTGCGGATGACGAAGGGGATATTTTTGGCCTGCCCGACAAAAGTTTTCGGGTCAGCGGCGACACTGCGGTGGAACGCGTGGCCGAGGCCTTTGGCGTGCGCTTGACCCCACAAGACGACGCGGCTGACCATGACTTTGACACCATCGGCGGCCTGATTGCCCATGCCATGGGCCATGTGCCCAAGCGAGGGGAACGTCACACCCTGGCCGGTTTGGATTTTGTGGTGCTGCACACCAAAGGCGGTGCCGTGCGCTGGTTCAAAGTGGCACCCGTCGCAACGGTGCCCAAGCCCTGATGCGGGATAGCGCGCGCCTTCGAGGGATGTCGCGCGGCCTTGCGCCCCTTTGGGCCGTGTTGGCGGGGGCCGGGCAAGCCGGGTCCTTGGCCGATGCCGCAGGGCAAGCACATGGTGCGCTTCAAATGCTGTGCATGGGGGTGCTGTGCGTCTTGCTGCTTGTCGAACAAACGCAGTCAGACGTGGCGCACACCTCGGGTCAACGACTTTGGCGGCGGGGCGCCCTAGTGGGGTGGTGGTTTGCCTGGGGCTGGCTGTGCGCCACTTTTTGGTGGCTGTTCATCTCCATGCACGTGTATGGCGGCATGCCCTCTGCGCTGGCCGCTTTGGCCGTCGCGCTTTTGGCCGGTGCACTGGCCCTGTACTACGCTGCAGCCTGTGGCGTGTGGCTGGTGCTCATGCGGGGGGTGACGGGGTCGGCGCTGGGGTGGCGTGGCAGTGTGTGTTTCGCCGCCCTGTGGACCTTGGCCGAGCTCATGCGCGGCCAGTGGTTCACCGGTTTTCCGTGGGGCGCTATTGGCTATGCGCACGTGGACAGTGGCCTGCAAGGCCACGCGGCTTGGGTCGGCGTCTATGGCATGGGCGCCATGGCAGCGGCTGCGACCATGGCGCTGAGTGTCCTGGCCTGCAAGCTAGTGCCTTGGCGCAGCGGGGCTCAGCTGGTGCTGTGCTGCGGTGTGCTGCTGTGCGTGCCATGGGCCTGGCAGCAACTGTTTGGCGACTGGACGCAAACGGCGGGCCTGTCCCACGTTCGGCTGTTGCAGGGCAATATCGCGCAGGACGAAAAGTTCATTCCAGGGCGTGGCCTGGACGATGCACTGACTTGGTATGGGCAGCGTTTGCAGGACAACCCGTCCAGCTTGGTGGTGGCCCCGGAAACGGCCATACCCTTGTTGCCCGCCAGTTTGCCTGCGGGATACTGGGATCAATTGACAAAACGCTATGCCGCGCACCCCGACCAACTGGCCCTGGTGGGCATGCCCTTGGGCAGCCTGCAAGCGGGCTACAGCAACGCGGTGGTCAGTTTGGGCGGTGGCACCCTGAGCCCTTACCGTTACGACAAGCACCACCTGGTTCCCTTTGGCGAGTTCATTCCGCCCTTGTTTCGTTGGTTCATTGAGCTGATGAACATTCCGCTGGGCGACTTCCATCGTGGGGCGCTGCGCCAACCCGCCGTGGCTTGGCAAAACCAGCGTTTGGCCCCGAACATTTGCTACGAGGATTTATTTGGCGAGGAGTTGGCGGCGGCTTTTGTCGCAGTCGATTCCACAAGCCCTCCCGGCGCGATCCATCAGGCGCCGACCGCCTTGGTCAACGTCAGCAACATCGCCTGGTTTGGCAACTCCATCGCCATCGATCAGCACCTGCATATTTCACGCCTGCGCGCCATCGAGTTGCAGCGTCCGATGCTGCGCGCCACCAACACGGGGGCCACTGCCATCATCGACCACCATGGCCAGGTGCAAGCCCAATTGCCGCGCCACACCCGGGGCGAATTGAACGGTCAATTTGAAGGCCGCAACGGCCTGACGCCCTATGCTTGGTGGGCTGGGCATTGGGGCTTGAAGCCTTTGTGGGCGGTCTGCCTGTTGCTTTGTGTGGGGGCATGGCGAGCCCGCACCCCCCTCCAGCGCGCCAGACCTGTGGTTGCGCCGTAAAATGGCAGGTTATCGGCTTGGCGCGGCGCACGCAGTGAATGCCGCCAGCCCAGTTGCCCCCTATGGATCTTTTGGCCAAGTGCCCTTGAAAGTGCAAGGCCCCCGCTCATGTTGACCTTTCAGCAAATCATTCTCACATTGCAGCAGTACTGGGACGCCCAGGGCTGCGCCTTGCTCCAACCCTACGACATGGAAGTCGGTGCGGGTACGTCCCATACCGCCACCTTTTTGCGCGCCATCGGCCCCGAGCCTTGGAAGGCTGCTTATGTGCAACCCAGCCGCCGCCCCAAAGATGGCCGCTACGGTGAGAACCCCAACCGCCTGCAACATTACTACCAATACCAGGTGGTCTTGAAGCCAGCGCCCAGCAATATTTTGGAGTTGTATTTGGGCTCGCTGGAAGCGCTGGGTTTTGACCTGAAGAAAAACGACATCCGCTTTGTCGAAGACGATTGGGAAAACCCCACCCTGGGCGCTTGGGGTCTGGGCTGGGAGGTGTGGTTGAACGGCATGGAGGTGACGCAGTTCACCTACTTTCAGCAGGTGGGCGGCATCGATTGCAAACCCATTACGGGTGAGATCACCTACGGTTTGGAGCGCCTGGCCATGTACCTGCAGGGCGTGGACAATGTTTACAACCTGCAGTGGACCGACACCTTGAGCTACGGCGATGTGTACCTGCAAAACGAGCAAGAGCAGTCGGCCTACAACTTTGAGCACTCCGATGCAGACTTTTTGTTCGTCGCCTTCAGCGCTCACGAAAAGCAGGCGCAAAACCTGATTGCCAAGCAACTGGCACTGCCCGCTTATGAGCAGGTGCTCAAGGCGGCGCACACTTTCAACTTGCTGGATGCGCGTGGCGCGATCAGCGTGACCGAGCGCGCCGCCTACATCGGCCGCATCCGCAACCTGGCCCGCAGTGTGGCCCAGAGTTATTACGAGAGCCGCGAACGTCTGGATTTCCCGATGGCCCCGCGTGAATGGGTTGCCCAAATGCCCAAGAAAGCCGCCTGAGGGAGCCTGCCATGAATACACAAAACCTGTTGGTTGAATTGTTTGTCGAAGAGCTGCCGCCCAAAGCCTTGAACAAATTGGGTGAATCCTTTGCGGGCACGTTGCTGATGCAACTGCGCGCCCTAGGCCTGGCCGCAGCCGAGTCGCAAGTTACCGCGTTTGCCTCGCCACGTCGCTTGGCCGCCCATGTGACCGATGTACGCGCGCAAGCCGCCGACAAAGCGGTGCAGCAAAAGCTCATGCCCGTCAGTGTGGGCTTGGATGCCACGGGCCAGGCCAGCCCCGCTTTGTTGAAGAAGCTGCAAGCCTTGGGAGCGGACGTGAGCGATCCGGCTGCCGCCGTGGCCGCCTTGCAACGCGCCCCTGATGGCAAGGCCGAAGCCTTGTTCTACGACAGTGTGGTTCAAGGTGCTTCTTTGCAAGTAGGCTTGCAAAAAGCCTTGGAGGAGGCCTTGGCCAAGCTGCCCATCCCCAAGGTGATGCAGTACCAACTCGAGACCGATTGTGAATTGCCCGGCTGGAGCAGCGTGAATTTTGTGCGCCCCGCGCACAGCCTGATCGCCCTGCATGGCGCCGCCGTGGTGCCGGTCAAGGTGTTGGGCTTGAGGGCTGGCAACAGCACGCAAGGCCACCGCTTTGAAGCCAAAGTCTCGCCCCTGTTGCTCGGGCACGCCGACCAGTATGCCGAGCTGCTCCAAAACGACGGTGCGGTGATCGCCAGCTTTGCGCAGCGTCGCGCTGAAATCGTGCGTCAGTTGCAAGCGGCGGCGGCGCAAGTCGGTGGGGGTGTGCAGGCGATCGACGACGAAGCTTTGCTGGACGAAGTCACCGCCCTGGTCGAGCGCCCCAACGTCCTGATCTGCGAATTTGAAAAGCAGTTCTTGGGCGTCCCGCAAGAGTGCTTGATTCTCACGATGAAGGCGAACCAAAAATACTTCCCGCTGCTGGATGCGGCAGGCAAGTTGACGCACCAGTTCTTGGTGGTCAGCAACATCACCCCCGACGATGCCTCGGCCGTGATTCAAGGCAATGAGCGCGTGGTGCGCCCGCGTTTGGCCGATGCCAAATTCTTTTTTGACCAAGACCGCAAGAAGACACTCGAGTCGCGCGTCGAAGGCCTGTCCAAGGTGGTGTACCACAACAAACTGGGCACGCAAGGCGAGCGCATGGCGCGGGTGTGTGCCATTGCCAAGGCGATTGGCCAGCAACTGGGCGGCCCGCAACTGGCCGCACAAGCCGAGCTGGCCGCGCGTTTGGCCAAGACCGATTTGCTCACCGACATGGTGGGTGAATTCCCTGAGCTGCAAGGCATCATGGGCCACTACTACGCGCAAAACGATGGCTTGGGTGATGAGATTGCCGCTGCAATCTCGGATCACTACTGCCCTCGCTTTGCCGGCGACCAATTACCGACCAACCCGGTGGGTGTGGCCGTGGCCCTGGCTGACAAGCTCGAAACCTTGGTCGGCATGTTCGGCATCGGTAACTTGCCCAGTGGCGACAAGGACCCTTTTGCGCTGCGCCGCCATGCGCTTGGCGTGATTCGCTTGTTGATCGAGAAAGACCTGCCATTGCAGGTCACGACATTGGTGCAACAGGCATGCAGTGGCACCGCCATCTGGCCTGAGGGCTGGCAAGCCACCGCGCAAGTGGGCAAGCCGCCTTTCCCCTCAGTCAGCGAGGCCGTCGTGGAGTTCATGTACGACCGCTTGTCTGGCAGCCTGCGCGAGCAAGGTTACAGCGCGCAAGAGGTGGACGCGGTGCTGGCGCTCAAGCCCCAGCGTCTGTCTGAGGTGGCCCGTCGCCTGCAAGCCGTGCGCGCTTTTGCCGCCCTGCCAGAAAGCCCGGCCTTGGCGGCTGCCAACAAGCGCATCGGCAATATCCTTAAAAAAGCGGACGAGGTTGATGCCCATGTCAACACCGCATTGCTGCAAGAAGACGCCGAAAAAGCCTTGTACGCGGCCATGCAAAAATTGTTGCCCGAATCGACCGCCCAGTTTGAGGCTGGTGATTACACTGCCAGCCTGCAAACCCTGGCAGCGCTGCGCGCGCCGGTGGACGCTTTCTTTGACGATGTGATGGTCAACGCCGAAGCAATGGACCTGCGCCTGAACCGCCAAGGCCTGCTGAAATCTTTGCATGTCGCGATGAACCGCGTGGCGGATTTGTCCCGCTTGGCCGCCTGAGCGCGAATCCGCCATGAGCCTGAAACTTGTCATCTTGGACCGCGACGGCACGATCAATGCCGACAGTGATGAGTTCATCAAATCACCCGAAGAATGGCACCCCATCGACGGCGCCCTGGAAGCGATTGGCCGTTTGAACCATGCGGGCTACCACGTGGTGGTGGCCACCAACCAGTCGGGCCTGGGGCGCGGTTTGATGGACGTGGCCTCGCTCAACGCCATCCATGCCCAAATGAACAAACAATTGAGCAAGGTGGGTGGGCGCATCGATGCGATTTTCTATTGCCCCCATGCGCCCGACGAAAACTGTCTGTGCCGCAAACCTGCGCCGGGCTTACTCGAGCAAATAGCCGAGCGGTATGGCATGACTTTGGACAACGTGCCTTTTGTGGGTGACAGTTTGAGCGACATGCAAGCGGCGCAGGCGGCAGGGTGCCGTCCGCATCTGGTGTTGACCGGTCAGTCTGCGGGTTTGCGCGGTCAAGCGCTGCCCCTGGATTTTCCATCGCACACACTGATGCACAACGATTTGGACGCTTTTGTCAGTTATTGGTTGCGCGCGGTGGCCACGTCCTCTGCGGCCTTGTCCGCTTTGGCCACATGAGGCCTGGGAGCTGACACCGTGAACCTGATTCGATCTGTTTTGCATCTGCTGTGGTTGATCGTCACGGTGATTCCCTGGGCGCTGTTTGTGGTGGTGTTTTCTTATTTCGCCAGCAGCACCCGCATTTACTGGTGGTGCGCCGGTTGGCTGCGCGTGGCGGTGCACAGTGGCACCTTTATTTTGGGCATTCACAACCGCGTCACCGGCATGGACAACTTACCTGCGGGCGCGAAAGACCCCGCCGTGTTGTTGGTGAAACACCAGTCGACGTGGGAAACCTTCGTCATGCCCACCTTGATGCCGCACCCCTTGGCCTATGTGTTCAAAAAAGAGTTGTTGCATGTGCCCTTTTTTGGCTGGGCCATGGCGCGCATGGACATGATCCACATCGACCGGGGGCAGCGCTCGCAAGCCTTTGCCAAAGTGGTGACCCAGGGCCAACGCCTGATGGCCGACGGTGTCTGGGTCATCATGTTCCCTGAAGGCACACGCATTCCACGCGGTCAGGTGGGGCAGTACAAAACCGGCGGCACCCGTTTGGCGATTGAGGCCGGGGTGCCGGTGATCCCGATCGCGGTGACGTCTGCCAAGTGCTGGCCGAGCAAAGCCTTCATCAAAAAACCGGGCGTGGTGGACATCTCGATTGGCAAGCCGATTGCCAGTGCGGGCCGTGAGCCCGAAGAGTTGATGCAAGAAGTGCAAGCCTGGATCGAGGCCGAGATGCGCCGCCTCGACCCCGAGGCCTACGCCTGAAAGCGGCGCGCCATGCGCTCACCGTTTCAATTTGTCCTGGACCTGTTCGACACAGAGCCCGCTTCAGCCCCACCCTCTCTTCCTTCGAGGCTGCAGCCTTTGCGGCCCCCAGCCGAACCTCTGCCAGTCCCGGCAGCGCCTGCACAAACCTTGACCCAAGCCTTGAGCCCGGTGCAGTTTGCCCACCCCCAGGCGAATCGTGCTGTGGTGTTTCAAGGGGTTCATATTGCCTATGCCTTTGCCCGTGCCAAACGCAAAACCATCGGTTTCAGCATTGGTCCCGACGGCCTGGTGGTGCGTGCGCCCAAGTGGGTGTCGCTCAAGGAGGTGGATGCCGCCTTGCACGAAAAAAGTGTCTGGATTTTGCGCAAACTCACCGAGTCGCAACAGCGGCATCAGCAACAGCAACACAGCCGCATCGACTGGCGTGACGGCAGCTCATTTCCCTATCTGGGCCAGACCGTGCAATTGTGCATCGACCCGACACAGGGCAGCACGCAACTGTTTCCGGGTGCGTCGGGTGCGCCGCAGGCCTTGCACATTGGTATTTCTGCCCATGCCAGCGAAGCCCAAATCCGTGACTGTGTGCAAGCGTGGTTGATGCGCCAAGCGCGCAGCCTGTTTGAGGCGCGGCTGAATCACTTTGCCCCCCTGCTGGGGGTGCAGTGGAAAAAACTCAGCCTGTCCAATGCCGGCACGCGCTGGGGCAGTGCGCGGACAGATGGCGCCATTCGCCTCCATTGGCGATTGGTGCATTTGAGTTTGGCCGAGATCGACTATGTGGTGGCCCACGAGTTGTCGCATCTGCGTGTCATGAACCACAGCCCGCAGTTCTGGGACACGGTGCGCTCGGTCATGCCCGATTACGCGCAGCGGCGTCAGCGATTAAAGCAAGAATCGCTGGCCGACTGGTGATCAGACTGCGCTGAAGCGGTAAACACCATCAGCGCCCAGCACGCGTCGGACCTGTCCGTTGTGCCACAGCACATGCAAATGTGCCACCGCCTCGCCCATGGCGAAGGTAGCTTGGTGAAAGTTCAATGCCCGTTTGAACAAAATCGGCAAACTCTCGTGCGCACTCAGAGGTTTGGCTTGGCAAGCAGCCAACACATCGGCCAAGCGGTCTTGGTGGTGCGATTGCAATTGCGCAATCCGCGTGTGCAAGCCTCGAAACGGACGTCCATGCGAAGGCAACACCAAGGTGTCGTCCGGCAAGTCGCCAAAGGCCTCCAGCGAAGTCAAAAATTGCTGCAAGGCGTTGCCGTCAGGCTCTTGGGCGTAGACGCTCACATTGGTGGAAATTTTCGGCAGCACCATGTCGCCGCTGATCAAAATTCCTGTGGCTTCGCAGTACAAAGCCATGTGCTCAGGCGAGTGGCCGTAACCGGCGATGCAGCGCCATGCGTGCCCCCCCATGAGCAAGCGGTGTCCGCCCAGCAAGCGGTGGTAAGTGGCCGGGACTTGCGGCACCATGCCACTGTAGTAGCCCATGCGGGCTTTCACGTCGCGCATGTCGTTGGGGTCAGACCAGCCGTGGCTGGCAAAAAAAGCCTGCGTCAAATCGCCGCCAAAATTCGACAGGCCGTGGGTGGCCATTTGCGCCGATTGGTATTCGGTGCTGCTCATCCACAAAGGCGCTTGCCAGCGCTCACACAGCCAGTGGGCCGAGCCCATGTGGTCGGGATGCATGTGGGTCACCAGCACACGCAGCACCGGCAGGCCTTGCAGGGCTGTGGCAAACACCTGCGCCCAGGCTTGGTGCGTGGCGTCGTTGTGGATGCCGCAGTCCACCACCGTCCAGCCCTCGCGGGGGCCGTCTGGGCCCGGCATTTGGTCGCGCACCAACCACAGGTTGATGTGGTCCAGCGCGAAAGGCAGGCCCATGCGCACCCACAGCAGGCCCGGCGCGACTTCCAGCACGCTGCCCGGGGCGGGCAACTGCTCACCCAGAGGAAAGTGCAGAGCAGATTCAAGCGAGGCAGAACTCATGGTGTCCTTGGGGTTCGGTCGTTCATCGGTTAGCATTCACACAGTGTTGACGTTAACGTAAACGTCAATATTCCTGCATTCTAGGCACAGCGCATCACCCCCGCCTGTCGCCAGCGTGCGATGTTCAGCCCCACCCCGCCCCCTTTATGGCCAACACCTATTCGATCAGTGACCTGTCCAAAGAGTTTGACCTGACCACCCGTGCGATTCGTTTTTACGAAGACATGGGCTTGTTGGAACCTTTGCGTTCGGGCCCGGGCGGGCGCATCCGTGTGTATTCGGCGCGCGATCGTACACGGCTCAAACTCACGCTGCGTGCCAAACGGCTGGGCTTGTCGCTGACCGAAGCCAAAGACCTGATCGACATGTACGACAGCCCGCGCGACACCGGGGCGCAGCTCAAGCAATTTTTGGTGGTGCTGGCCGTGCACCGTCAGCAATTGGAAGCGCAATTGGCGGACCTGCAAGCCACCATCGACGAGGTCAAGACCCACGAAAAAGAGGCCCGGACCATGCTGGGGCGGGCCGACAAAGGGCTTGCCAAAAAATAAGGCGTTGCAGTGCCAGCCCTGGCCACAAGGCGCAGCGGGCGTGTTCGCCTGATGGGGTTGCCGACTGAATTTGCTGTCTGAATTTGATTGACGTTTACGTAAACGTCAATTACAGTGAGCCCCTGACCTTCACGCCATTCACCACACCCACCCCCATGAGTGCTTTTGCCGCCCCCACGCCTTTATTTCAGCGCATTGCCCAGAGCTTTCAGCGCCAAGGCATGATGCAGCACCTGCAAGCCCGGTTGCTGCAAGTCGAGCCTGGTTGTGTGGCACTGGCGCTGCCTTTCAGCGACAAAGTCAGCCAGCAGCAAGGGGGGTTTCACGGTGGTGCCATCGGCGCGCTGGCCGACATTGCGGGTGGCTACGCCGCCTTGACCGTGCTGCCTGAGGGCATGGAGGTGGTCACGGTGGAGTACAAAATCAATTTTTTAAGCAGCTTCCAGGGCGGCGAATTGCGCGCCACGGGCAAGGTGCTCAAAGCGGGCAAACGCATCGTTGTCACGGCGGCCGAAGTGGTGCACATCGATGCACAAGGTAAGACATCCCCTTGCGCGGTGATACAGCAAACCCTGGCGCCTGTGCCGCAAACCTATTCCAACCAAGAGCCTGATTCAAGGAGACCCGCATGAACAATTTACCCGGCCTGAACTTTCAACTCGGCGAAGACATCGACGCCCTGCGCGATGCGGTGCGCGAATTTGCGCAAGCCGAGATCGCGCCACGCGCAGCGGAGATTGATCGCCATGACCAGTTCCCCATGGACTTGTGGCGCAAGATGGGTGAGTTGGGCGTGCTCGGCATCACCGTGGGTGAGGCGTATGGCGGTGCCAACATGGGCTATCTGGCCCACATGATCGCCATGGAAGAAATCTCCCGCGCCAGCGCCTCGGTCGGCCTCTCCTATGGCGCCCACTCCAACCTGTGTGTGAACCAAATCAAACGCAACGGCACGCCCGAGCAGCGCGCCAAATACCTGCCCAAGCTGATCAGTGGCGATCATGTGGGGGCCCTGGCCATGAGCGAGCCGGGTGCGGGCAGTGATGTGCTGAGCATGAAGCTCAAGGCCGAAGACAAGGGCGGCTACTACCTGCTTAACGGCTCCAAGATGTGGATCACCAACGGCCCGGATGCCGACACGCTTGTCGTCTATGCGAAAAGCGAACCCGAGCTGGGTGCGCGCGGTGTCACGGCCTTTTTGATTGAAAAGGGCATGAAAGGTTTTTCCATCGCGCAAAAACTTGACAAGCTGGGCATGCGCGGCAGCCATACCGGTGAGCTGGTGTTCAACAATGTGGAAGTCCCCGCCGAGAATATTTTGGGAGGCCTTAACAACGGTGCCAAGGTGCTGATGAGTGGCCTCGATTACGAACGCGCCGTGCTCACCGGCGGGCCGCTGGGCATCATGCAGGCGGTGATGGACAACGTGATTCCGTACATTCACGACCGCAAGCAGTTTGGTCAAAGCATAGGTGAGTTCCAACTCATCCAAGGCAAAGTCGCCGACATGTACACCGTGCTGCAAGCCGGGCGCTCTTTCGCCTACACCGTGGCCAAAAACCTGGACCTGCTGGGCACCGAGCATGTGCGCCAGGTGCGCAAAGACTGCGCCTCGGTGATTTTGTGGACGGCCGAAAAAGCCACCTGGATGGCCGGCGAGGGCGTGCAGATTTTCGGTGGCAACGGCTACATCAACGACTACCCGCTGGGGCGCTTGTGGCGCGACGCCAAGTTGTACGAAATAGGCGCAGGCACCAGCGAGATTCGCCGCATGTTGATTGGGCGTGAGTTGTTTTCCGAAACCTGCTGAGGTTTTTACGCTAGGGCGACAATGGCACCATGAGCAATTCACTACAGCATCTTTTTGACAACAACCGGGCCTGGGCTGCGCGCATGCAGCAGGAAAACCCAGCCTATTTCAGCCGTTTGGCGAACCAGCAGCATCCCAAGTACTTGTGGATTGGCTGCTCCGACAGCCGTGTGCCAGCCAACCAGATCACCGGGCTGGACCCGGGCGAGGTGTTTGTCCACCGCAACGTGGCCAATGTGGTGGTGCACTCCGACCTGAATGCGCTGTCGGTGATTCAGTACGCGGTTGACGCGCTCAAGGTCGAGCACATCATGGTGGTGGGCCACTATGGTTGCGGCGGCGTGCTGGCGGCCACACGCGGCACCCGCGTCGGCCTGGCCGACAACTGGCTGCGCCATGTGCAAGACGTGCGCTTGCGGCACCGCCAACGGCTCAACCACTTGCCGCAGGACGAGTTGGAATCGGTGATGTGCGAAATGAATGTGATCGAACAGGTCGGCAACGTGGCCCTGTCCAACGTCATGCAAGACGCCTGGAGTCGCGGCCAAAAAGTCACGGTCCATGGCTGGATTTATGGCCTGCAAGACGGCTTGGTGAAAGACCTGGACGTCAGCATGACCGGCGCGCATGAAGTGGTGAACGTGTTTCGCCGAGCTTTTAAACGCTATCCCCGCGGCTGAGCCTTGTCGTGCTCACCCCCCCATTTTTGATTGAACAGGAGCAAACCATGTCAGACCCCATCGTCATCGTCAGTGCGGCCCGCACGCCCATGGGCAGTTTTCAAGGTGACTTCGCCAGTCTGGCGGCCCACGACCTGGGTGGCGCGGCCATTCAAGCGGCGCTGCAGCGCGCAGGGCTGAATTCTCAATTCACCCCCGAGTTGGTCACCGAAGTGCTGTTTGGCAACTGCCTGATGGCCGGTCAAGGCCAGGCCCCGGCCCGGCAAGCGGGCTTCAAAGGGGGCCTGCCCAAGAGCGCCGGTGCAGTCACCCTGTCCAAAATGTGCGGCTCGGGCATGCGCGCAGCCATGTTCGCGCACGACATGTTGGTGGCGGGCACGCACGACGTGTTGGTGGCGGGCGGCATGGAGAGCATGACCAATGCGCCGTATTTGATGCTCAAAGGCCGTGGCGGCTACCGCATGGGCCACGACAAAATTTACGACCACATGATGC
>CANGEE010000054.1 GCA_947452635.1 Comamonadaceae bacterium
GCCACCAATGAGAACGACGTGCTTGACGAGTTCTTTCGCACCGGCGTTTACCGCGTGCGCGCTACCGCCGACACGCACGAAACCTCCAGCCCCTCGATGGACATTTCCAAGGCCAGCAACTTTGAGCGCTTTGTCTTCGACTTGCTCGGACGTGACGGTGCGCGTGTGGCGCAGTTGTTCGGCCCGGCCATCAGCCAGCAAGGGCGCTTCGACCTGAGTGCTGACCCCTTGTTTGCGCAAGCGGCACCAAAGTATGGTTTTGTCAGCGGTAAAAGCACACATGCCGACCGCCTGGCCACGATCCGCGATGTGTTTGCGCGTTACGGGGTGATGATCGACACCCACACCGCGGACGGCGTCAAAGTGGCCCGTGAACACCTGGTACCAGGCCAAGCCATGCTGGTCTTGGAAACCGCCTTGCCGATCAAATTTGCCGCCACCTTGGTCGAGGCTTTGGGCCGCGAACCCGACCGCCCACCCCAGTTCAATGGCATTGAGGCCTTGCCCAAGCGGGTGCAAGTCATGCCAGCGGACACGGCCATGATCCAGCGTTATATCGAACAGCATTGCGACTGACGCCATGACACAGCCTGTCAGCGCTTCCGCACAGCCGTCGCGTCCGGGTTTGATGGCCTTGGACGATGCGCTGTCGCAATTGCTGGCCCATGCCCAGCCCCTGGACGGCGAGGATTGTGTGGCGACCTTCGACGCCGACGGTCGTGTCCTGGCGCATGACATCGTTTCGGCCTTGCAAGTGCCGCCGCAAGACAATTCGTCCATGGACGGTTATGCGCTGCGCTGCGCGGATGTCAGCACAGCAGGGGCTCGCTTGCGGGTGACGCAGCGCATTGCGGCAGGCCACACGGGCGTGCCTTTGCACAGTGGCGAAGCGGCGCGGATTTTCACCGGCGCACCCATTCCTGTGGGCGCAGATGCCGTGGTGATGCAAGAGGACACCTTGGTGCTCACCGGCGCTGACCCTCAGGCGCTGCCTGAAGTTCAGGTTCAGGCCGTGCCACAACCGGGCCAATGGATACGCCGCAGCGGCGAAGATGTCACACGGGGTGCCATCGTTTTGCACCGTGGCGAACGCTTGCACCCCGCCAGTTTAGGCTTGGCGGCCAGCATTGGTTTGGCGCATCTGCGCGTGGGTCGCAAACCGCGTGTAGCCTTGTTTTCAACCGGCGACGAGTTGGTCATGCCCGGCGACGTCGCGCCCGAGGCCATGCCTGCGGGGGCGATTTACAACTCCAACCGTTTTTTCTTGCGCGCTTTGTTGCATCGCTTGGGTTGTGAGGTGAGTGATCTGGGCATCGTGCCAGATCGGCGCGACACCACCATTGCCGCCTTGAAGTCGGCCGCCGACCAGCACGATCTGATAGTGACCAGCGGCGGTGTTTCGGTGGGTGAAGAGGACCATGTCAAACCCGCTGTGCAGTCCCTGGGCGCTTTGAATTTGTGGCAAATTGGCATGAAACCAGGTAAACCCTTTGCCTATGGTTGGGTGGAGCGAGATGTTCCTGGCCGAGCCCATTTCATCGGCTTGCCAGGCAATCCTGTCTCCAGTTTTGTGACCTTTGTGCTGTTGGTTCGTCCCTTTATTTTGCGGCTGCAAGGTGCCCTGCAGATTCAGCCTGCGCGCATCACACTACCCGCCCATTTCGATGTGACCAAGGCGGATCGTCGACGTGAGTTCCTGCGTGTGCGGCGCAATGACCAAGGCGGCCTGGATTTATTTCCCAACCAAAGCTCGGGCGTCTTGACCTCGGCCGTGTGGGGTGATGGTTTGCTGGACAATCCTGCGGGTCGGGTGATTCACAAGGGCGATCTGGTGAGTTATCTCTCTTTTGCAGATTTGCTATCGTGAACCCTGCACGGTGAACAGGAGAACTTCACATGATTCAAGTTCAGTTGCGTTACTTTGCCTCCATCCGTGAAGCTTTGGGTTGCGCCAGCGAAACCTGGCAAACCGGTGCCGCCACCGTGGCCGATTTGCGTCTCGAGTTGCTTGAGCGTGGAGACGCTTTCCAATGTCTGGCTGCCGAAAAACCGGTGCGCATGGCCTTGAATCAGGTGATGTGCCAGCCCTCAGAACTGCTCACCTCCGGTTGCGAGGTGGGTTTTTTCCCGCCGGTGACGGGCGGCTGAACCATGGTGGCCCGCGTCAGCATCCAAACCGAAGATTTCAATCTGACGCAAGAGATTGAACGCTTGCGCCTGAAGGACCCGCGTGTCGGCGCGGTTTGCAGCTTTGTCGGCACGGTGCGTGACACCCGGGCGTTGACCGGACAGCCACAAGATGAAGTGCAGGCCATGGCCTTGGAGCATTACCCTGGCATGACCGAAAAGTCGATTGAAGCCATGATTGACGCTGCCCATCAGCGTTTCGACTTTTACCAAGCAAGGGTCATTCACCGTGTAGGGCAGTTAGGGCCCACGGATCAAATCGTCATGGTGGCCGTCACTTCGGCGCACCGGGGTGAGAGCTTTAAAGCGTGTGAGTTTCTGATGGACTATCTGAAAACCCAAGCCCCATTTTGGAAAAAAGAGCACACCCCGCAAGGAGCCCAGTGGGTGGATGCAAGGGTCTCAGACGATCAGGCGTTGGCGCGTTGGGGCATTCAGACGGCGAACTGATGCCCAGCCATCAAGGTTTCTGGCCACCGGGTGCGACGACAGGCGCCACGACGACAGGCGGTTGACCCGCTGAAGCAGGAGCGACCACGGGCGGCGGTGCATCAGCTCGGCTGGTTCCGGCCATCAAGGAGGAGCGTTCCTTTTCAGCTGCGACGGCTTGTTTCGGTGGCGTGCCTGTCGCGGATTCGATGAATTGATCCAATATTTGACCCAAGGCGGGTGAGTCCGAATGTCCAAACCAGTTGGGTCGGTTGCTGTTGATGTACTGCAATTTTTCAATTGAGCACGATGGGCCGTTTCGGTTTAACCACTCCGATATGGCGACAAATCGGTCATTGGGATGGTGGATGCTGAAAGCGATCCCGCGAATTTCCGCAACCATGCACTTGGGCGAGGGGCTCGATTTGCCTGCCTTGGTCGCTGCGATCGTTGCGAAGGGCAACGCGCAGGATGCCAGGGTGAGGGCCAGGGCATGCAAGAGCTGTTGTGAATTGATTTTCATGGTGTGGCCTGCGCAGAGTTCAATGAGAATAAGTGGGACGGGTTGGGGTGGAAGCATCCAGCGCATCGTTTGGCACTGATTGGGCAGGGACTTCCAAGCGCCAATTGGCTTGTTGCATGGCCTGGTCGATCAGATGCAGCAATCCATGCAGGAGTGAAGACTGCAGACTGAGTTGGCAAGAGCGCCCACTGGCACCGTCACCGCTCAGATCTTGGAACACCACATTCAAAGCGCCATTGGCGTGCATATTCAACTGCACATCGGTGACCAAAATCGGTTCCTCACCCAAGGGCAGTTGCATCGCTTGACTGGCAAAAGGCGTTTTGAAGTCGGCTTTTTCAAGAAAGGTTTCGCGCTGCAATTCGGTCAGCATGTGTTGCGCTGCTGGGTCGCTCACCATGACTTGGGGATTGCGTGTTTCCAGTTGAATGACACAGGCTTGGAGATGGGGCCACAGTCTTCCCGTCAAGCGCCTGGTCAGCCACAGCCGGAACTCTTGTCCGTCTTGGGTGTTCACACGCAGCATCAGACGATCTTGCCGTTCTGCATAGTTCACCGACATTTGGTGGATATTCATAGCTTGATTTTAGGCAAAAGTTGTTCACCCGGGAGACTTGAAAATGCTTCATTCATCACAAGCTTGAAGAAAATAGGAGTTTATCCATGCGAATTGACAAGTTAACCACCAAATTTCAGGAAGCTTTGAGCGAGGCGCAGACCTTGGCCCTGGGCCAAGACCACGCCTATATTGACCCCGCCCATGTTTTATGGGCCATGCTGCGTCAGGACGACGGGCCGCGCCCCTTGCTGGAGCGTGCAGGGGTGAATGTTGCTGGTTTGACGTTGGCGGCGGAAAGCGCCGTCAAGCGCTTGCCAAAGGTCACCGGCCAAGACCAGGTGCAGGTGGGTCCGGACCTGGTCAAATTGTTCCAAGCGGCCGAAAAGGAGTCCATCAAGCGCGGCGACGCGTTCATTGCGGGTGAATTGTTCTTGTTGGCGCTGACCGACAGCAAATCCGAGTTGGGTCGGGTCGCCAAAGAAAACGGGCTGTCCCGTAAAAGCTTGGAATCGGCCATCGACGCGGTGCGCGGTGGACAAAGCGTGAACTCCGCTGACTCCGAAGGGCAGCGGGAGGCGCTGAAAAAATACTGTGTGGATTTGACTGAGCGGGCGCGGCTGGGCAAGCTGGACCCCGTGATTGGCCGTGACGATGAAATTCGCCGCGCCATCCAGGTGCTGCAGCGGCGCACCAAAAACAACCCGGTTCTGATCGGCGAGCCGGGCGTAGGTAAAACCGCCATCGTGGAAGGTTTGGCCCAGCGCATTGTGGCCGGCGAGGTACCCGATTCTTTACGCGGCAAACGTGTGTTGTCACTGGACATGGCCTCCTTGCTCGCCGGGGCCAAGTTTCGCGGCGAGTTTGAAGAGCGCCTGAAAACCGTGCTCAGTGAGTTGGCCAAAGATGAAGGCATGACGATTGTGTTCATTGACGAGTTGCACACCATGGTCGGCGCTGGCAAGGCCGAAGGTGCCATGGACGCGGGCAATATGCTCAAGCCGGCATTGGCCCGCGGCGAGCTCCATTGCGTCGGCGCGACCACCTTGGACGAGTACCGCAAATACATCGAAAAAGATGCGGCGCTGGAGCGGCGCTTCCAGAAAATTTTGGTGGGTGAGCCCTCGGTGGAAGCGACCATCGCCATCTTGCGTGGCTTGCAAGAAAAATACGAGGTGCACCACGGCGTGGACATCACCGACCCGGCCATTGTGGCCGCGGCCGAGTTGAGCCACCGCTACATCACTGACCGTTTCTTGCCGGACAAGGCGATTGACCTGATTGACGAGGCGGCGGCCAAAATCAAGATCGAAATTGACTCCAAACCCGAAGTCATCGACAAGCTTGACCGCCGTTTGATCCAGTTGCAAATCGAGCGTGAAGCCATCCGTAAAGAAAAAGACGAAGCCTCGCGCAAGCGTTTGGAGTTGATCGAAGAAGAAATCGTCAAACTGAAAAAGGAAGCCGCCGATTTGGAAGAAATCTGGCGTGCCGAGAAGTCACAAGCCCAGGGCAGTCAGCATGTGCGCGAGCAAATCGATCAATTGCGTCAGCAAATCGAGGCGCATACACGCCAAGGTGATTTCAACAAAGTCGCCGAACTTCAGTACGGCAAGTTGCCCGAGTTGGAAAAGCTGCTGAAAGAAGCGCAGGCCAAAGAAACCGGCAAACAAGCCGGCACAGGTCACCGTTTGCTGCGCACCCAAGTGGGTGCGGAGGAGATTGCCGAGGTGGTGAGTCGGGCCACCGGCATCCCGGTGTCCAAGATGATGCAAGGTGAGCGCGAAAAACTGCTGCAAATGGAAGGCAAACTGCACCAACGGGTGATTGGCCAAGACGAAGCCATCAGCGCGGTGGCCAATGCGATTCGCCGCTCACGCTCGGGCCTGTCGGACCCGAACCGGCCAACCGGCTCCTTTCTGTTCCTCGGCCCTACAGGCGTGGGCAAGACGGAACTGTGCAAGGCTTTGGCAGGATTTTTGTTTGACAGCGAAGACCATTTGATTCGCATCGACATGAGCGAGTTCATGGAAAAGCATTCCGTGGCGCGTTTGATTGGTGCGCCCCCGGGCTATGTGGGTTACGAAGAGGGCGGTTATTTGACCGAGGCGGTGCGCCGCAAGCCCTATTCGGTGCTGTTGCTCGATGAGGTGGAGAAAGCCCACCCCGATGTGTTCAACGTCCTGCTGCAGGTGCTGGACGATGGCCGCTTGACCGATGGCCAGGGCCGCACTGTGGACTTTAAAAACACGGTGATCGTCATGACCTCCAACATCGGCTCGCAAATGATCCAGTCCATGGTTGGCGAGCCCTATGAGGACGTGAAAGACGCGGTTTGGGGGGAGTTGAAAAATTACTTCCGCCCAGAATTTCTGAATCGGATCGACGAGACCGTGGTCTTTCATTCGCTGGATGCACAGCACATCGAGTCGATTGCCCGCATCCAAATCCAGGCGCTGGCGGCACGCCTGGCCAAGTTGGAGTTGTCCTTCGATGTCTCCGAGGCGGCTTATGCGGAGTTGGCCAAAGTCGGTTTTGACCCGGTGTTTGGCGCGCGTCCATTGAAGCGGGCCATCCAGCAGCGGATCGAAAACCCCTTGTCCAAGCTGTTGCTCGAGGGTCATTTTCTGCCCAAGTCCACCATACCTGTGGATGTCGACCCTGTGCGCGAGCCCGGTGTTTTCAAGTTCGACAGGGTCATGGCAGCGCCGGTCAGCCCCTGATCGCTAATCGTGAGCGGATAGCGGGCAGGGCCGCTATGATCAGGGCTGCCCCGAGGATTTCGGGCCCCCCGACCACATGCCCTGTTCATGACCACTCTTTCAGCTGAGGCACCGCAAGCCTCCCCAGTGCCTTTACGGGACGATGCCCGCATCATGGCCTTGGTGGGTTTGGCCCATGCCAGCTCGCACTTTTCGCATTTGCTCCTGCCCTTGATGTTCCCGGTGTTCATCCAAGAGTTTGGCTGGCGCTATTCTGAACTGGGTTTGATGAGCACGATGTTCTTCGTGGTCTCCGGCATTGGGCAGGCCAGCTCTGGTTTTGTGGTGGACCGCTTTGGTGCCCGCCCGATCTTGTTTGCATCCTTGGCTTTCTTTGCCCTGGCTTGTGCGGTGGCTTCTGTGGCCCACAGTTACCAAGCCATGTTGTGTGTGGCCGCCTTGGCGGGCCTGGGCAACTGCGCTTTTCACCCGGTGGACTTCACCATTTTGAATCAGCGCATCTCCAGCCCGCGGATAGGTTATGCCTTCAGTGTCCACGGCTTGACAGGCAATTTAGGCTGGGCCGCTGCGCCGGCCTTTTTGGGCGTTCTGTCTGTTTGGGCGGGCTGGCGCGTCGCTTATGTCGGTGCGGCTGTTATGTACCTGTCAATACTGGCTTTGCTGTGGGCCCACCGCGACCTGCTGGCCACCACGGTGGTCAAACGCCAAGCCGACGCGCCCCCTGGACACGACATGGCGTTCATGCGCTTGCCGGTGGTGTGGTGGTGCTTTGCTTTCTTTTTGCTGTCCACCGTGACTTTGGCGGTGGTGCAAAACTTTTCACTGCCCATTCTCAAGGCGCTGCACCAGGTCAGCTTGGAGGCGGCGACCATGACCTTGACGGCCTATATGTTGTGTGGTGCGTTGGGCATGCTGCTGGGTGGCTTTGTCGCGGCCAAGCGCCCCGCACACAGTGACCGTGTGGTGGCCATATGCATGAGCGGCGCTGCACTTTTATTGGCCTTGTGTGCCACCGGTTGGCTGGGATCGACGGGCACCATGGTGGTGCTGGCCGCCACCGGTTTGGCGATTGGCATTGGTGGGCCGAGCCGCGATTTGATGATCAAAAAAGCCACGCCCAAGGGGGCGACAGGCCGGGTTTACGGCCTGGTGTATTCAGGCTTGGATGTGGGCTTTGCCCTGTCCCCGGTGATTTTCGGTGTCTTCATGGACCGCGGCTGGTATGCGGCCACCTTGGCCTGCGCGGCTGCCGTGCTTTTGCTCAGTGTGGGTGCGGCCTTGGGTGTGGGCCGGCAAACGGCCCAAGTTCAGGCGACCAGTGCAGTGGCCTGAAACCTTGCGTGCTTGAGCGGGCTCAGGCCGGGTTGTTCAAGAGCAGGCCGGGAATGGGCCAGTCATCGATGGCAATCAACTTGCCGCTGCCCGACAAAGTCACATACACCGTGCGCTTGTCTTTACCCCCAAAACACAAATTGGTGGTGAAACGGTCGGGCAAGCTGACATGGCTTTGCAAACGGCCATCGGGGGAAATCATCGTGATGCCGCCGTGGATCAAGGTGGCCACGCACACATTGCCCACGGCGTCGACCGCCATCGAGTCAAAGCGCTGGTAATGGCCGCCCGGTGATGCCGCCAGCATGCGGGCGCCTTGGGGGGAAGGCCAGCCGTCTTTGCGCACTTGGCCGGGCCCTGTCACATCAAAGGCCCAGACGCGAGCGCCTTCGGTTTCAGCGTAATACAGCGTTTGGCCGTCAGGCGACAGGGCGATGCCATTGGGCGTCATCACCGGACGCGCGATGACATGCACCGAGGCCCCGTTGGGGGTGCCATAGTAAATGCCGCCCCGGTCCATCTCGCTGTGTCTGACTTTGCCGAGGTCTGAAAAGTAAAAACCGCCATGGGCATCAAACACAATGTCGTTGGGGCCTCTCAAGGCCAGGCCTTCGACTTGGTCGTACAGGCGTTCAAATTTACCCGTATTCAAATTAACGCGTTCAATGCGCCCGCCACTGTAATCGGTGGCTTGTGCGATGGGTCTAAAACAGCCATCTGCCTCGGTGGTGTAGTTGAAGCCGCCGTTGTTGCAGATGTAGACCGCACCATCGGGTCCGATGGCGGCGCCATTGGGCCCACCGCCCAAGTCGGCGACCACCGAAACGCGGCCATCGGGCGTGACCCGGGTCAGGGTGCCCCGTGCAATTTCGACCAACAGGACCGAGCTGCCATGGCAATCGGGCCTTCGGGAAATTGCAGGCCACTGGCGAGTTCTCTGATTTTCATGGCATCTCCTCGTTGTTTTACAAACAGTGTGCTGATCTTGTGGGCAGCAGGCTGTCACCTGTGTTCAATTTGCGGTCTTGAGCCGGCGTGCAAAGGGCTTGTCATCTGCTAATCTTGTCTGATCCTACCGAAGCCAATGCCTATGCACACCGCCCATACCGAAAACACCACCCCCGCCGTCATGGCGGGACATTTGTTAGTGGAATGCCTGATCGCCCAAGGGGTGACCCATGCCTTTGGCGTGCCCGGCGAAAGCTATTTGGCGGTGTTGGACGGTTTTCATGCGCATGCCCAGAACATTCAGTTCGTCACCTGCCGTCAAGAGGGGGGCGCAGCTTTCATGGCCGATGCCCAGGGGCGCTTGACCGGCCGGCCGGGCGTGTGCTTTGTGACGCGAGGGCCTGGAGCCACCAACGCCTCGATCGGGATTCACACTGCATTTCAAGACTCCACCCCCATGGTCTTGTTTGTGGGGGATGTGGCCAGCGACACACGCGACCGCGAAGCCTTTCAAGAAGTGGACTTTGCATCCTTTTTTGGCCCCAGCACCAAAGGCATGGCCAAACGGGTGGAGCGCATTGACGACGCCAAACGCATTCCCGAATACGTGGCCCGTGCCTTTGCCACCGCCATGAATGGCCGGCCGGGCCCGGTGGTGTTGGTTTTGCCTGAAGACATGCTGACGCACAGGGTGCAGGCCAAACCCCTGGCGCGCATTGAGGCGGTGGAGGCCTGGAGTGATCCGGGCGCTTTGCGCCGCTTGCGCGAAATGCTGCTGCAGTCGCAGCGGCCTTTTGTGATCGCGGGTGGAGGCGGCTGGACGGTGCAAGCCGCGCAGGCTTTGCAGCGCTTTGCCGAAAATTGGAAGTTGCCGGTAGGCAATGCCTTTCGCTTTCAAGACACGTTTGACAACTTCCATCCGCAATACGCGGGTGATGTGGGCATTGGCATCAACCCCAAACTGGCGGCCCACATCCAAAGCAGTGACTTGATCATTGCCATCGGCCCCCGTTTGGGCGAGATGACGACCAGCGGTTACACCTTGCTCACCCCACCCAAGGCACAGCAAGCCTTGGTGCACATCCACGCCAGTGCCGAGGAGTTGAACCGGGTTTACCAAGCCGATTTGGCGATCTGCGCTACCATGAACGCGGCGGCCCGCAGTTTAGAGGTGTTGACTGCGCCGCCCACTTTGCCTTGGGAGGCTTGGACGCAAGCCTTGCATGCGGACTACGAGGTCAATACCCAGCCCCAAACCTTGGCCGGTTTGCCTGCTGACAATGATGCTGGGGTGGTGGACATGCCGGCTGTGATTGCCACGCTGCAAAAGCATCTGCCCTCGGATGCCGTGTTGACCAATGGCGCGGGTAACTTTGCCAGCTGGGTGCATCGCTATTACAAACACCATGGCTTGGTCAAAGGGCACAAAACACAGTTAGCGCCTACCGCGGGTTCCATGGGCTACGGCGTGCCAGCTGGGATTGGCGCAGCGATTTTGACGGGCAGGGTGGTCTTTACCATCGCGGGTGACGGTGATTTTTTAATGAACGGTCAGGAGTTGGCCACCGCGGTTCAACATGGGGCCAAAACCATCATCGTGCTGCTCAACAACGGCATGTACGGCACGATTCGCATGCACCAAGAGCGCGAATACCCGCGCCATGTCGCAGGCTCAACCCTGCACAACCCCGACTTTGCCGCATTGGCCCAGGCCTATGGCTATGTGGGCGTCAGGATCAGACGCACGGCCGAATTTGAACAAGCCCTGATGGATGCCTTGGCGCGCGCGCAAGGCACCTTGATTGAAGTCACTTTAAATCCTGAAGTCATCACCACACGGGGCACCTTGAGTGCCATCACAGAGGCCGCGCTCAAAGCTTGATGACGTGGTAGAAGCACTAAGGCGGCGGCCTCAAAAAAATGCCGGTCACCCTCGCAGGTGACCGGCATTTTTCATGCAATCTGGAAAGGATTACTTCAAGTGCTTGCCAATCAAGCCAGCCAATTCGAACATGGTGACCTGGGCTTTGCCAAACACGGCTTTGAGTTTGTCATCGGCGTTGATGTTGCGCTTGTTGACGCTGTCTTGCAGGCCATGCTTTTTGATGTAGACCCACATCTTGCTCACGACTTCAGTGCGTGGCAAAGGCGCTGCGCCCACCACAGCAGCCAAAGCGGCGCTTGGGGTCAAGGCCTTCATGAACGCTGCATTGGGCGTGCGTTTTTTGGCTGGCGCTTTAGCGGCGGCCTTTTTGGCCGGTGCTGCGCTTGCAGTCGTTGCTTTTTTAGCGGGAGCAGCTTTTTTGGCCGGGGTTGTTTTTGCAGTTGCCATGTTGAGATTCCTTTGTACGGAAGTTGGTTCAAAGCCGGTTACACCAATTTGAAGCGGCTCCTCTCATGCTACTGGAGAAAACCCCTGTTTCCAAGGGCGGTGCATGATTTTTTCACTCAGAACGTTCTTTCATGCGGGTGAGGCTCAGCCAATTTTGTGTTTGAGTTGAATTTCATGCTTTTGCAGCGTGTCAGTTGAAGTTTTGCTTGGGGTTTTGCTTGGGAATCGGGTGGCGTTCAGGACAGAATTTGATTTTCCACAATGCGATTTTCAAATTTCATATGACGAATTTTTCGTGGGTTGCGATGCAGCAATTTTTCTCAATATGAGAAATCAAATTTTATATTGAGAAAAATTAATAATAAGACGTTGATTTTAAACAATAAAATAAAAGTCTTATATAAGATAGAAGATTGATTTGGAGTCTTCTATAAGAGTTAAGATGAACCACCGATTGCACCCGCAGTCGTACTTCATCACCGACTTGTTTAACCTACTGGAGTTCACCATGCCACAAAATTTAACTGAACAACTCAGCCGCGAACAGCAAATTGCAGCGCTCGAAAAAGACTGGGCCACCAACCCACGTTGGAAAGGCGTGAAGCGCGGTTACTCTGCTGCAGACGTGGTGCGTCTGCGTGGCAGCATGCCCATCGAGCACACCCTGGCCAAACGGGGCGCAGAAAAGTTGTGGGACAAAGTCAATGGCGGCGCTAAGAAAGGTTACGTCAACTCGTTCGGCGCCATCAGTGCGGGTCAAGCCATGCAACAAGCCAAAGCGGGCTTGGAAGCCGTGTACTTGTCAGGCTGGCAAGTGGCGGCCGACGGCAACAGCTCGGAGACCATGTACCCCGATCAGTCCTTGTATGCCTACGATTCGGTGCCGACCATGGTGCGCCGCATCAACAACACCTTCAAACGTGCCGACGAAATCCAATGGGCCCGAGGCGTGGAGCCCGGCAGCAAAGAATTCATCGATTACTTCTTGCCCATCGTGGCCGATGCCGAAGCCGGTTTTGGCGGCGTGTTGAACGCGTTTGAGTTGATGAAGAACATGATCGCTTCAGGCGCTGCCGGTGTTCACTTTGAAGACCAATTGGCCGCCGTGAAGAAATGTGGTCACATGGGCGGCAAAGTCTTGGTGCCTACCCACGAAGCTTGCGAGAAATTGATCTCAGCACGTTTTGCCGCTGACGTCATGGGTGTGTCCACCATCGTGCTGGCGCGTACCGATGCAGAAGCCGCCAACTTGATCACTTCGGACCATGATGCCAATGACAAGCCTTTCTTGACGGGCGAGCGCACGCCCGAAGGTTTCTACCGCGTCAAAAACGGTTTGGAGCAAGCCATCAGCCGTGGCGTGGCTTATGCCCCTTATGCTGACTTGGTGTGGTGCGAAACTGGCGTGCCTGACATTGGCTTCGCCCGCGAATTCGCGCAAGCCGTGCACGCTGCATGCCCAGGCAAATTGCTGTCCTACAACTGCTCACCCTCGTTCAACTGGAAGAAAAATTTGGACGACAAGCAAATCGCGTCGTTCCAAGAAGACCTGTCCGCATTGGGTTACAAGTACCAGTTCATCACCTTGGCGGGGATTCACATCAACTGGTACAACACCTTCCAATTTGCCCACGCCTACGCCAACGGCGAAGGCATGAAGCACTACGTCAACATGGTGCAAGAGCCTGAGTTTGCAGCGCGCGACAAGGGTTACACCTTTGTGTCACACCAGCAAGAAGTGGGCGCAGGCTACTTCGACGATGTGACCACCGTGATCCAAGGCGGTTCATCTTCTGTGAAAGCCCTCACAGGTTCTACTGAAGAAGAGCAGTTTCACTGAGTCCTGGCGCTTTTCAGCGCCTCCAATGGATGTTCAAGCCGCCCCGAAAGGGCGGCTTTTTTGTTCAGGCGCGTCTATGGGCGTTCTGCGTGAACAATGGTGCCTCCCACCATGGTCATGACCGAATGTGTGGCGCCCATCTTTTCCAAGGGGACCGTCATGAAGTCCTCGCTGAGGACCGCCAAATCGGCGAATTTGCCAACCGCCAAGCTGCCTCGATTGTGTTCATCATGGGCCAGCCATGCGCTGCCTGAGGTGTACATTTTCAATGCTTGCAGTCGGGTAGGGATTTCGCTGGCGGCACGCAATTTCTGGCCAGATGCAGTTTTGCCATCCAGCATCCACCGCAAAGCGATAAAGGGGTTGTAGTCGGCGACCCGATGGGCGTCTGTACCCGCGCCTATTTTGACTCCAACCTTGAGCGCTGTGTTGATCGGGGGCATGTGCTCAGCCACCTTATCGCCGTGTCGATGCAGGACACGGTCGCCCTCCAAGTACATGGCATCTTGCATGGCCCAAGCGACGCCTAATTTCTTCATTCGTTCAAAGGTGGCGGGGGTGCCGTTATTCAAGTGCGCGATCGACCAACGCAACTTGTCGATGGGCACTTCGCGGTGCACGCGTTCAAAGACATCGAGCAAGGTGCCAACCGAACTGTCTTCATGCCAATGTTGTGTGAGGGTGAGTCCATTTTCAGCCGCCCAGCGCGCGATCTGGTAAAGCTTGTCTTGATCGGCAGGGTTGGCTTTGTCGTTGTTGTACATGCTGAAAGCCACACGTTCGCCGATGCCATTAAAGCGCAGCATCGCGTCGCCAAAACCCATGGGCAACAGCTGCGTGAGTTCTTTGAACTCTTCAAACTCTTTGTCTTTTTTCTGCGCGAAGTAGCTGAAGCTGACGCGCACTGTCAGGTCTTTGTTGCGCCAAACTTGGAACAAAGGCGCGTATTCACTGGGCGACATATTGAAGCCGCCTGGATCCATCACCCCTGTGACACCCACACGGTTGAGCTCCTTGAAAAATTTTTCAGTGCCATTGACCTTTTGCGCAAAGTTGGGTTTTGGCAATTTATCAAACAAGGGCACGATGCCGCCGATGATGGCGCCTGTTCGTTGGCCCGAAGCATCCAAAGCAAATTTGCCACCGCCGGGCAGATCGGCCTCGGACTGAATATTCAATGCTTTGTAAGCTGCGGGATTGAGCAGCGCCCAGTCGTACATCCACTGGACATAAACAGGGTGGTTAGGTGCAGCGTGCTGAATTTCAGCTTGGGTCGGACGCCGTCCTTCTTTGAATTGTTCCTCTGTCCAACCGCCCGCGACGATCAACCACTCCCCTGCGGGTGTTTGGGCTGCCGCTTGTTTGAGTTTGTCCAGTGCCAGCTCAATCGAGTTGACGCCCAGCCAATGCACCTCGGTGCTGTAACTCAGCGCTGCGCGAATCGCATGCATGTGTGAGTCAATCAGCCCGGGAATGACGGTGCGGCCCTTCAAGTCCAGCACCCGTGTTTGCGGTCCGATCAGGGATTTCATTTGGGTTGAAGTGCCCAAGGCCACGATGCGCGCATCCCGGATGGCCAGCGCTTGGTAGCGGCTGTCTTTGTCATCCGCGCTGACGATGTGACCGTTGACCAGCACCGTCTGGGCGGGTTGTGCCCAACAGATGGCAGACCATAAAGCCCCGATCAGGGTCAAGCAAGCGTTCAGTTTCACAGCGGTCACCTTTCAAAATGGGTGGTTCATCACCCGACGGGGTCAATTTAACGAGCATTCGGCAAAGGTCGATGCCTGAAAACCCTAGGCCATCCGAGGGCACAAGTTAAAATGGGCCGTTATATCCCCAAGCACGGCATTTGTTGTGCGCTACTTATTGCTTACACATGGTTCAGATCACACTTCCCGATGGTTCATTGCGTGAGTTTCCCGGTCCTGTTACCGTGGCCGAGGTGGCCGCATCGATTGGTGCGGGTTTAGCCAAAGCCGCGTTAGCTGGCAAGGTGGACGGTCAGCTGGTCGACACCCGTCATGCCATCACGGCCAATGCGCAATTGGCCATCATCACCGCCAAAGACGCCGAAGGTTTGGAGGTCATCCGCCACTCCACCGCGCATTTGTTGGCTTATGCGGTGAAAGACCTGTTTCCCGCAGCCCAGGTCACCATTGGCCCCGTCATTGAAAACGGCTTTTATTATGACTTTGCCTACAGCCGTCCCTTTACGCCGGAAGATTTGAGTGCCATTGAAAAGCGCATGACCGAGTTGGCCAACCAGGACGAGCCCATCGTGCGCCGGGTCTTGCCGCGCGACGAAGCCGTGGCTTTTTTCAAAGGCCTGGGTGAAAACTACAAGGCTGAAATCATCGCCAGCATTCCCGCCGATCAAGACGTCAGCCTGTACCGCGAAGGCGGTTTTGAGGATTTGTGCCGCGGCCCGCACGTGCCCAGCACCGGCAAACTCAAGCATTTCAAACTGATGAAAGTGGCCGGCGCCTACTGGCGCGGCGACAGCAAAAACGAAATGTTGCAGCGCGTCTACGGCACCGCTTGGGCCAGCAAAGACGATCTGCAGCAGTACCTGACGCGTTTGGAAGAAGCTGAAAAGCGCGACCACCGCAAGCTCGGCCGCGAGCTGGATTTGTTTCACATTGACGAACACTCCCCAGGCACGGTGTTTTGGCACCCCAAAGGCTGGACCGTGTGGCAAGAGGTGGAGCAGTACATGCGCCGGGTGTACCGCGACAACGGTTACCTGGAGGTCAAAGGCCCGCAAATCTTGGATCAAAGCCTGTGGGAAAAAACTGGTCACTGGGACAAATACCGCGAAAACATGTTTGTGACGGAATCTGAAAAGCGCGACTACGCTTTGAAGCCGATGAACTGCCCGGGCCACATTCTGATCTTCAACCAAGGCCTCAAGAGCTACCGCGATCTGCCCCTGCGTTATGGCGAGTTTGGCCAGTGCCACCGCAACGAGCCCTCGGGCGGCTTGCACGGCATCATGCGCGTGCGCGGCTTCACGCAAGACGATGGCCACATTTTTTGTACCGAAGACCAAATTCAAGCCGAGGTGGTGGCCTTCACCACGCTGCTGCAAAAAGTTTATAAGGATTTTGGCTTTACCAACATCATCTACAAACTGTCGACCCGTCCGGAAAAACGCATCGGCACCGAAGAAAGCTGGGACCGCGCCGAAGCGGCCTTGGCTGCTGGTTTGCTAGCCTCGGGTTGCGAATTTGAGTATTTGCCAGGTGAGGGCGCTTTTTACGGTCCGAAGATCGAGTACACCTTGAAAGATGCGATCGGTCGGCCTTGGCAATGTGGCACGATCCAAGTCGACCCCAACTTGCCTGAGCGGTTGGATGCTGAGTTTGTCGGCGAAGACGGTGCACGCCACCGTCCCGTCATGTTGCACCGCGCGATTGTGGGCAGTTTGGAGCGTTTCATCGGTATTTTGATCGAGCAACACGCCGGTGCCTTGCCCGTTTGGTTGGCACCCGTACAGGTTGAAATACTCAATATCACCGACGCACAGTCCGATTACTGTCGCGAAATCGCCGAAAAACTGCAAAAAGCAGTGCCAAATCAAGGCCTTAGGGTCAATTTGGACCTGCGCAATGAGAAAATCACGTATAAAATACGCGAGCATTCGTTGCAAAAGCCGCCTTATATCCTTGTCGCCGGCGATAAGGAAAAAGCGGCAGGTACCGTCGCAGTGCGCGCCCGAGGCAATCTTGACCTCGGTGTGATGTCGATTGATGCGTTCATTGAACGCATCACCGCCGACATTGCTTCTAAAGTTTGAAGGCCTCACCCCCGGGTTTGTTTTCCA
>CANGEE010000055.1 GCA_947452635.1 Comamonadaceae bacterium
GCCAAAGGCGAGTCGCTCACGGTGGACCAGATGATTGTGGAGTTTGAATAAATGAGCACCGCTAGGCGTCCCTTCAAGGTTCTCGGTATCCAGCAAATCGCCATCGGCGGGCCAGACAAAAGCCGTTTGAAAAAACTCTGGGTGGACATGTTCGGTCTTGAAGTGACGGGCACTTACCAAAGCGAGCGCGAGAACGTCGACGAAGACATTTGCGCCATCGGCGTGGGGCCGTTCAAAGTCGAAGTCGATTTGATGCAGCCCATGGACATGGAGAAAAAGCCGGCGGTGCACGCCACGCCTTTGAACCATGTGGGCTTGTGGATCGATGACTTGCCGGTGGCCGTGGCGTGGCTCACCGCGCAAGGTGTGCGCTTCGCGCCCGGCGGCATCCGCAAGGGTGCGGCGGGTTTTGACATCACCTTTTTGCACCCTAAAGCGAACGAAGAGTTCCCGATTGCCGGGGAGGGTGTGTTGATTGAGTTGGTGCAGGCACCGACTGCAGTGATCCAGGCTTTTGCCGCCTTGGCGGCTTCACATTCGTCCCCACACTGAGCGCCGCCCGAGCGGGCTCACTTCAAAAGCCGGTCTGGCCTTTCAGGTCGGTCGGGCTTTGGCTTTGGCCGATGCGATGGCCGCCTCGATCACGCTGCGTTTGCGGGCCAGTTCTTGGTCCCTGTCAGGGCCCAGGGGCAGTTTGGTGTGGTTTGCCAGGTCTTCCAGATGCGACTGGGCTTTGGCCAGGGCTTGGCTGTGCTGGGCCAATTCTTCTTGCTGCAATCGTTGCTGACGCAGGGTATAGCGTTGCCGGGCCATATCGGCTTGCTCAGGGCTCCATGCGGCCCAGCCGGTTTGTTCGGCACTGACGCTGACCATTTGAATGCAATCCACCGGACACACTGGCAAACACAAATCACAACCGGTGCAGGCCGGTTCGATGACGGTGTGCATCTGCTTGTGGCTGCCCACAATGGCGTCTGTGGGACAGGCTTTGATACACAAGGTGCAACCAATGCACCAGGCTTCGTCAATCACCGCCACCGTTCTGGGCGCTTCGTGGCCAAAGCGCGGATCCAGTGGCTGCACCGGGGCCCGCGTCACTTGCGCAATCCTGGCGATGCCCTCGGCCCCGCCAGGAGGGCATTGGTTGATGCCGGCTTCGCTGCGGGCAATGGCCAGGGCGTAGGCCGCGCAGTCTGGAAAACCGCAGCGCGTGCACTGCGTTTGCGGCAGCACGGCGTCAATGCGCCGTGCTAAGGCGATTTGTGCGGGCGTTGCGCCTGCACTGTCTGCCGTCAAGCTTTGGCCTTGGCTTTGCCGGCCGTCTTGCTGGCCGTTTTGGCGGTGGCTTTAACCCGCGTTGACGGGGCCACGGCTTTCGTCTTTGTGGGGGCCTTTACCGCAGATGAACTTTTGGCGACTTTCGCCGTCACCGCCTGGGTTTTGCGGGCTGCAGTTTTTGGGGCTGCAGTCACCGAAGGCGCCGCTTTGGCGGATGCTTTGGCCTTGACGGGGGCCTGCGCATGGGCATGGTTCAAAATGAATTGACGCACTTGGGGGTAGACCACATCGCGCCAGCGGCGGCCGCTGAAAATGCCGTAGTGACCGGCACCGGGCACTTCCAGGTGTTGCCGGTTCTTTGGGCTGATGCCTGTGCACAGTCCATGGGCTGCAGCGGTTTGGCCCGAGCCGGAGATATCGTCCAGCTCGCCTTCCACCGTCAGCATGGCGGTGGTGGTGATGTCTTGCGGGCGAACCAGCTCGGTGCGGCCGTCCACGCCTTTGACGTTCCATGTGCCATAGACCAGGTTGAAGTCTTGAAACACGGTGCGGATGGTTTCCAGGTAGTAATCGGCGTCCATGTCGAGGACCGCGTTGTACTCGTCATAAAACTTGCGATGGGCTTCGACGTTGGCATCGTCGCCTTTGATCAAGTCTTTGAAATAGTCGTAATGGCTGTTGGCATGGCGGTCGGGATTCATCGCCACAAAACCGGTGTGCTGCAAAAAGCCGGGGTAGACACGGCGGCCTGCGCCTGGGAAGTTGCCTGGCACGCGGTAAATCACATTGTTCTCAAACCAGTCAAAGCCTTTGGTGGTGGCCAGGTTGTTGACGGCGGTGGGGGATTTGCGCGCATCGATGGGGCCGCCCATCATCGTCATGGTCAAAGGCGTTTTCTCGCCACGACTGGCCATCAATGAGATGGCCGCCAGCACGGGCACTGTGGGTTGGCAAACACTCACCACATGGCAGTTGCCATAAATGGACTGCACGTGGCGAATAAACTCTTGCACGTAATTGATGTAGTCATCGAGGTGGAATTCACCGTCTTCCAGGGGCACCAGACGGGCGTTCTTCCAGTCGGTGATGTAGACCTTGTGGCCACCCAGCATGGTGCGCACGGTGTCGCGCAGCAAAGTGGCGTAGTGGCCTGACAAGGGCGCGACGATCAGCACCGGAGGTTGGCCCTTGAGTTTGCTCAAGGTGTGGGTGTCGTCGGAGTAGCGTTTGAAGCGCAGCAATTGGCAAAAAGGCTTGGAGATCTCGATGCGTTCGTGGATGGCCACGTCCACGCCATCCACATCGACCGTGTGGATGCCAAATTCAGGCTTCTCGTAATCTTTGCCCAAGCGGTGAAACAGGTCATAGCCGGCGGCCATGCGCTGCGCCATGGGGGTTTGGCCGATCACGTTTCCGGGGTTGCTGAGCAGCTTGGCTGCCGTTTGCGCCATGTCCGAGAAGGGCTCCATGAAGGAGCGTTGGGTTTCGTAAATTTGATAAAGCATGGCGAGGCGTCCCTAAATTGTTGCGCTGCAGCAATATACCAGCTGGGTACTTGGAAAGTTGGAGGGGAAACACTAATCCACTGTCGCCTGGGTGCAAAGCAAAAAGCCGCTCCAGGAAGCGGCTTGTGGGCTGGTTTGCAGGCCATTTGTCAGTGGGCTGTCAGCTCAAACGACTTTGGCAATGGCTTGGCAGACGTAGTCGATGTTTTTGCTGTTCAGCGCGGCCACACACATGCGGCCGGTGTCGGTGCCATAAACGCCAAATTCGTTGCGCAAGCGCACCATTTGGTCTTTGGACAGGCCCGAATAACTGAACATGCCGATTTGGCTGGTGATAAAGCCCATGTCTTGCTTGACACCAGCGGCTTTGAGGCCGTCCACCAGTTTTTGCCGCATGGCCTTGATGCGCACCCGCATTTCGCCCAGTTCTTTTTCCCACAGGCCGCGCAGCTCGGGGTTGTTCAACACCGCCGCCACCACCGCGCCACCGTGAATGGGCGGGTTGGAGTAATTGGTGCGGATGGCGATTTTCAGCTGTGACAGCACGCGGCCACATTCTTCTTTGTCAGCGCACAACACCGACAGGGCGCCCACGCGCTCGCCGTACAAGCTAAAGCTCTTGGAGAACGAGGTGGAGACCAAAAAATGCAGGCCCGCAGCGACGAACTTGCCAATCACCGCGCCATCTTCGGCAATGCCGTGGCCAAAGCCTTGGTAGGCCATGTCCAAAAAGGCGGTCAATTGCTGGGCCTTGACCACATCGACAACTTGGTCCCATTGCGCGGCGGTGATGTCGTAACCCGTGGGGTTGTGGCAACAAGCGTGCAAGACCACGATGGTGCCGGGGGCTGCGGCATTCAGGCTGGCCAGCATGCCTTCAAAGTTCACGCCGCGCTTCTCTGCGTCGTAGTAAGCGTAACTTTCGACCTTGAAGCCTGCGTTCATGAACAAAGCGCGGTGGTTTTCCCAGCTCGGGTCGGAAATCAACACGGTGGCGCTGGGGCTGAGTTTCTTCAAGAAATCAGCGCCGATTTTAAGGCCGCCTGTGCCGCCAATGCCCTGCACGGTGGCCACACGGCCCGAGGTCACGGCTTGGCTGTCGGCGCCAAAGACCAGGCTTTTGACAGCGGCGTCATAGGCCGCAATGCCGTCAATTGGCAAGTAGCCACGGGCGGTCGGGGTGGCCATCATGGTTTTTTCGGCTGCTTGCACGCACTGCAGCAGGGGCAGTTTGCCGTTGTCGTCGAAATAAACGCCCACACCGAGGTTGACTTTGTTGGGATTGGTATCGGCAGCAAATTGCTCGTTCAAACCCAAAATCGGGTCGCGGGGGGCCATTTCAACGGCGGTAAACAGAGACATGAAGGAAGTCCTTGGGTAAAAAGGGAGTACCGCAGCTTCGGTTACGCTTGCGGGTTACCCCTTATTTTAGCGGGATGAACGGGCCGTTCTCGCCAAGCCCGTTTCCCGCTCACAATGGCCGATATGTCTGAACTTGCGCAAGTCAATAACGAAATGCCGCCGGGTCATTTTGTGAGTTACCCCGGCTCGCCTTTTGAGTTGTTCCAGCCTTACCCACCGGCTGGCGATCAACCCACGGCGATCGAAAAGCTGGTGGAAGGGGTGCACGACGGCGAGGTGTTTCAAACCTTGCTGGGCGTGACAGGTTCGGGCAAGACCTTCACCATGGCCAATGTGATTGCCCAGCTGGGCCGCCCGGCCATTGTGTTTGCGCCCAACAAGACCCTAGCGGCGCAGTTGTACAGCGAGTTTCGCGAGTTCTTCCCGAAAAACGCGGTCGAGTATTTCGTCAGCTACTACGATTATTACCAGCCCGAGGCCTATGTGCCGCAGCGTGACCTGTTCATCGAGAAAGACTCGGCCATCAACGAGCACATCGAGCAGATGCGCCTGTCGTGCACCAAAAGCATCATGGAGCGGCGCGATGTGGTGATCGTGGCCACGGTGTCGGCGATTTACGGCATCGGTGAGCCCGAGAGTTACCACCGCATGATCATGACCCTGCGCACCGGCGACAAGTTGGGCCAGCGCGACGTGATCGCCCAGCTCATTCGCATGCAGTACCAGCGCAACGACATGGAGTTTTCGCGCGGCAAATTCAGGGTGCGGGGTGACACGATTGACGTGTTTCCGGCCGAGCACTCCGAGCTGGCCATTCGCATCGAGTTGTTTGACGACGAGATCGACAGCCTGCAGCTGTTTGACCCGCTCACCGGCCGCATCAAACAAAAGATTCCGCGCTTCACCGTCTACCCATCAAGCCACTACGTGACGCCGCGTGACAAGGTGTTGGCAGCGGTGGAGACCATCAAAATGGAGCTGTCGGACCGACTCAAAGAGTTGGTGGGCATGGGCAAATTGGTCGAGGCCCAGCGCTTGGAGCAACGCACCCGCTTTGATTTGGAAATGCTCAGCGAAGTGGGCCATTGCAAAGGCATTGAAAACTACACCCGCCATTTGTCGGGCGCTGCACCGGGCGACGCGCCCAGCACCTTGACCGACTATTTGCCGGCTGACGCCATCATGTTTTTGGACGAGAGCCACCAGATGATTGGCCAGCTCAGCGCCATGTACAACGGCGACCGCTCGCGTAAAACCACCTTGGTGGAATACGGCTTTCGCCTGCCCAGCGCGCTGGACAACCGGCCGCTCAAGTTTGAAGAATTTGAAACCAAGATGCGTCAGTGCATCTTCGTCTCCGCCACCCCCGCTGACTATGAAAAACAGCACGCCGGCCAGGTGGTCGAGCAGGTGGTGCGGCCCACTGGCTTGGTAGACCCCTTGGTGGAGGTGCGGCCAGCCATCCACCAGGTGGACGATGTGCTGCAAGAAATTCGCATTCGGGCGGACAAAAACGAGCGCGTGCTGATCACCACCTTGACCAAGCGCATGTCCGAGCAACTGACCGACTATTTGAGCGACAACGGGGTGCGGGTGCGCTACTTGCACTCCGACATCGACACGGTGGAGCGGGTGGAAATTTTGCGCGACCTGCGCTTGGGTGTCTTCGATGTGCTGGTTGGCATCAACTTGCTGCGTGAAGGCTTGGACATCCCCGAGGTGTCCTTGGTGGCGATTTTGGACGCTGACAAAGAGGGCTTTTTGCGTTCTGAGCGCAGCCTGATCCAAACCATTGGCCGGGCTGCGCGCAATCTGCACGGGCAGGCTATTTTGTATGCCGATCGCATGACCGAGTCGATGAAAAAAGCCATTGGCGAGACTGAGCGACGCCGTGAAAAACAAATCGCCCATAACCTGACCTATGGCATCACGCCGCGCAGCATTGTCAAACAGGTGCGCGATTTGATCGACGGTGTGTACAGCGAAAAGTCAGGCAAAGAAGCCGAGCGTCTGGAGCTGGCCGCTGTGCAGCGCGCCAAGGTCGAGGACATGAGTGAGAAAGACGTGGCCAAAGCCATCAAACAGCTGGAAAAGCAAATGATGGAGCATGCCCGCAACCTCGATTTTGAAAAGGCCGCCGCGGTGCGCGATCAATTGGGGATGCTCAAAGCACAGGCCTTTGGGGCTACGGGAACAGACCACATCGTGCCTTTGAGCCGCTGAAGCCCCAGAGACGGCAAGGGTTAACCAGCGCCTTATCCCGACCAAATTGATCGGGTTCTGTTATACTTGACTGCGTTAGTAGGACATGTTTGTTTGACCCCCACAGGAGCCCGCCATGCGTTTGACCACCAAAGGCCGATTTGCCGTCACGGCCATGATCGATCTGGCCCTGCGCCAGCACAGTGGCCCCGTGACTTTGGCGGCCATCAGCCAGCGCCAGCACATCTCCTTGTCCTACTTGGAGCAACTGTTCGGCAAATTGCGCCGGCACCAATTGGTCGAGTCCACCCGTGGGCCCGGCGGCGGTTATTCCTTGGCCCGCAAGGCCACTGAAATTACCGTGGCCGACATCATTGTCTCGGTCGACGAACCGATTGATGCCACCCATTGTGGCGGCAAAGAAAACTGCCATGGTGAAACCGGTCGCTGCATGACGCACGATCTGTGGGCTGCCTTGAACACCCGCATGGTGGAGTTTTTGGACTCCGTGACCTTGCAAAAAATGGTGGACGATCAATTGGCCACGGGTGTGACCATTGACGACAAACCCGCCATCAAGCGTGCGATTTCGGCCATGCCCGTGGTGCAGCCGATCCGCGTGAACGCACCCAATTCTGTTTTTGCTTTGGGCAACGCTTTTGCCAAGAACTGATTGCACCAGTCAACTCCTTTTTCAGTGAACGTACACCCCCATGGACACCACTCCTCATTTTCCGATTTACATGGACTACAGCGCCACCAATCCCTGCGACGAGCGGGTGGTGGACGCCATGGTGCCTTGGTTGCGCAACCACTTTGGCAACCCCGCCTCGCGCAGCCACGCCTGGGGCTGGGAAGCCGAAGCCGCGGTTGAAAAAGCCCGTGAGCAGGTTGCTGCGCTGATTGGGGCCGATCCGCGCGAAATCGTCTGGACCTCTGGCGCCACCGAATCCAACAACTTGGCCTTGAAGGGCGCGGCCCACTTTTACAAGTCCAAGGGCAAGCACCTGATCACGGTCAAGACCGAGCACAAGGCCGTGCTGGACACCATGCGCGAGCTGGAGCGCCAAGGTTTTGAAGTCACTTACCTGGACGTGCAGGCCGATGGCTTGGTGGACCTGGAGGTGTTCAAGGCCGCCATTCGCCCCGACACCATTTTGGCCAGCGTCATGTTCGTCAACAACGAAATCGGTGTCATCCAAGACATCGCCGCCATCGGCGCGATTTGCCGCGCTAAAGGCGTGATTTTGCACTCTGACGCGGCGCAAGCCACCGGCCGTGTGGACATCGATCTGACCACGTTGCCGGTCGACCTGATGAGCCTGACCTCACACAAAACTTATGGTCCCAAGGGCATTGGCGCTTTGTTTGTGCGCCGCAAGCCCCGCATCCGCCTGGAGGCGCAAATGCACGGCGGCGGTCACGAGCGCGGCATGCGCAGTGGCACCTTGCCCACGCACCAGATCGTCGGCATGGGCGAGGCCTACCGCATTGCCAAAGCAGAAATGCATGACGAGAACATCCGCATCCGTGCCCTGCACGACCGCATGTTGGCCGGTTTGCAAGGCATTGAGCAAGTGTTCATCAATGGCCACACCGAAAAGCGCGTGCCGCACAACCTGAACATGAGTTTCAACTATGTTGAGGGCGAGTCGCTGATCATGGGCATCAAGGGCTTGGCGGTCAGCAGCGGTTCGGCCTGTACATCTGCCAGCTTGGAGCCCAGCTATGTGTTGCGCGCACTGGGGCGCAGTGATGAGTTGGCCCACAGCAGCTTGCGCATGACGATTGGCCGCTGGACCACCGAAGCCGAAATCGACTATGCCGTGGACACCATCCAGAAAAACGTGGCCAAGCTGCGCGACTTGAGCCCCCTGTGGGACATGTACCAAGAAGGCATCGACATCAGCACCATCCAGTGGGCCGCCCACTGACCGCGTCGTCAAAATGTCCCATGGCTTTGTCGCTCTTGCTTGTCGTGCGTATCGCACTGCCTGCGCAAGTGCTTCGCGCCATAGACCATTTGTGACCGAACGGAAATGTTTTAAATGTTTTGATTGAAAGAGGTAATCTCTATGGCCTATTCAGATAAAGTGGTTGACCACTACGAAAACCCTCGCAACGTCGGCACCTTCGACAAGGGCGACGAAGACGTGGGCACCGGCATGGTGGGCGCGCCCGCATGTGGTGACGTGATGAAGTTGCAGATCAAGGTCAACCCGGTCACCGGCGTGATCGAAGACGCACGTTTCAAAACCTATGGCTGCGGCTCCGCCATTGCGTCGAGCTCCTTGGTGACCGAATGGGTCAAGGGCAAAACACTGGACGAAGCGGCGGCGTTGAAAAACAGCCAAATCGCCGAAGAACTGGCCTTGCCCCCCGTGAAAATCCACTGCTCCATCTTGGCCGAAGACGCCATCAAGGCGGCCGTCGACGATTACAAGAAAAAACACGCGCACTGATATGGCTGTCTCTCTGACCGAAGCCGCGGCCCGTCACGTGACGCGCTATTTGTCCAAGCGTGGCAAAGGTGTGGGCGTGCGCTTGGGCGTGAAAACCACCGGCTGCTCGGGCTTGGCTTACAAGCTGGAGTATGTGGACGAGGCTGCCCCCGAAGACGTGGTGTTTGAAGGCCATGGCGTGAAGGTCTTGATCGACCCGAAAAGCCTGGCCTACATCGACGGCACCGAACTGGACTTTGTGCGTGAGGGTTTGAACGAAGGCTTTCGCTTCAACAACCCCAATGAGCGCGACCGCTGCGGTTGCGGTGAATCTTTTCGCGTGTGATTTCCCTCCAAGCCAACGACTTTGAATTGTTTGGCTTGCCCATGGGCTTTGCCGTGGTACGCGAGGCGGTGGATGCGCGTTGGAAAGAACTCCAGCGCGAAGCCCACCCTGACAAATTTGCGGCCCAAGGCGCAGCCGCGCAGCGCGTGGCCATGCAATGGTCGGTGCGCATCAACGAAGCCTACCAACGCTTGAAAGACCCGGTCAAGCGCGCTGCTTACCTGTGTGAGCTGCACGGCGCGCCAGTCCAAGCCGAGAACAACACCGCCATGCCCGCCGCATTTTTGATGCAGCAAATGGCATGGCGTGAAGCGCTGGACGAAACGCACACCGAGCAGGCGCTGCAGGCTTTGATGGCCGAAGTGCAAAGCGCGCGTGCGCAATGCCTGACCGATTTGGCGCAGGCCATCGACGTGGCGGGCGACTATATTCAAGCGGTGGGCCAGGTCCGGGCGATGATGTTCATGGACCGCTTTGCCACCGAAGTGCGCCACCAACTCGACAAGCTGCTCGACTGAGCGGTCATCTTTTTTTTCTACAGCATTCCATGGCGCTTTTACAGATATCTGAGCCGGGCCAAGCGCCCGACCCGCACCAACGACGCATTGCCGTGGGCATTGACCTGGGCACCACCCATTCGCTGGTGGCCTCGGTGCGCAACGGCGTGGCCGAATGTTTGCCCGACGAGCAGGGCCGCTTGATTCTGCCTTCGGTGGTGCGTTTTTTGCCTGGGCAAGGTCGGCAAATCGGGCACGAGGCTTTGGCCGCTGCAGCGAGTGACCCGCAAAACACCATTGCCTCCGTCAAGCGTTTCATGGGGCGCAGCCTGCAAGACCTGGTGCATGCTGACCAACTGCCTTATGCGTTTGTCGATCAAGCGCAGGGCATGCTGTCCTTGCAAACCGTGCAGGGCGAAAAATCCCCGGTCGAGGTCAGTGCCGAAATTTTGGCCACCCTGCGTTACCGTGCTGAAGACACCTTCAACGACGACTTGTATGGCGCGGTGATCACCGTGCCCGCGTATTTTGACGATGCGCAGCGCCAAGCCACCAAAGACGCCGCGCAACTGGCCGGTCTGAACGTGTTGCGCTTGATCAACGAGCCGACCGCGGCGGCCATCGCCTATGGTTTGGACAATGCCAGCGAGGGCGTGTATGCCGTGTTCGATTTGGGCGGCGGCACCTTTGACATTTCGGTGCTGCGCCTGACCCGAGGCGTGTTTGAAGTCATGGCCACGGGCGGTGACTCGGCCCTGGGAGGTGACGATTACGACGAAGCGCTGGCGCAATGGCTGTTGAGCCAAGCCAGTGCGCAGGCCATCACGCCGCAAGACAAAACCGTGCTCAAAGCCGCCGCGCGGCGTGCCAAAGAGGCTTTGTCACAGGCCACGCAAACCCCTGTGGAAGTGATGCTTTCAGCGCATTCGATTGAAGTGACGGTGTCGCGCATCGACTTTGACGCAGCCACCGCCGCGCTCACCCAGCGCTGCCTGGCCGCCGTGCGCAAAGCGCTGCGCGATGCGCAACTGAGCAAAGACGATATCCAAGGTGTGGTCATGGTGGGCGGCTCGACCCGCATGCCGCAAATTCAAACCGCGGTGGCGGACTTTTTCGGTCAAGCCCCGCTGAACAACCTGAACCCCGACGAGGTCGTGGCCCTGGGCGCAGCCATTCAGGCCAATCAATTGGCGGGCAACGATGCCGCAGGCGATTTGTTGCTGCTGGATGTGATTCCCTTGTCGCTGGGCATCGAGACCATGGGTGGCTTGGTCGAACGCATCATCCCGCGCAACCAGACCATACCGACAGCGATGGCGCAGGACTTCACCACCTACCAAGACGGGCAAACCGCCCTGGCGCTGCATGTGGTGCAGGGCGAGCGCGACTTGGTGGCGGACTGCCGCAGCTTGGCGCGCTTTGAGCTGCGCGGCATCCCGCCCATGGCGGCGGGCGCAGCGCGCATCCGCGTGACGTTCACGGTGGACGCCGACGGTTTGCTCAGCGTCAGTGCCAAAGAGCAAATCAGCGGGGTAGAGGCGGCGATCGATGTCAAACCCTCCTACGGTTTGAGCGACACGCAAATCGCCACCATGCTGCAAGACAGCTTCAGCACCGCCGAGGTGGACATGAAAGCCCGCGCCCTGATTGAAGCGCGCGTCGACGGCGAGCGTATGCTGCTGGCCACGCAAAGCGCGCTGGACGCCGACGGCCAGCTGCTCAGCCCCACCGAGCGCAGCGTGGTCAACGAGCTCATGGACCAGCTGCGCCATGCGGTGCAAAACGAGCAAGACGCCAAAACACTCGAAGATGTGACACTGGCGCTGGCCAAAGGCACCGAAGCCTTTGCCGCCGAGCGCATGAACCACAGCATCCAAAAAGCCCTTTCGGGGCAAAACATTCAATCCCTGTGAAGGGCGTTGAGCTAACATTCACCCGCTATGCCTGTCATCAAAATACTGCCTCATCCTGAATACTGTCCTGCTGGCACCGAAATCACAGCGCCGTCAGGCACCAGCATTTGCGAGGCTTTGCTCGACCACAAAATCAACATCGAGCACGCGTGCGACATGAGCTGTGCCTGCACCACCTGCCATGTGATCGTGCGCGAAGGTTTGAACAGCCTGAATGAACCCGAAGAAACTGAAGAAGACTTGCTGGACCGCGCCTGGGGCCTGGAGCCGAACTCGCGCCTGAGCTGCCAGGCATTTTTGGCCAAGCAAGATCTGGTGATTGAGATCCCGCGCTACACCATCAACCACGCCAAAGAAAACCACTGATGCGTCAAATCTTTCTCGACACCGAAACCACCGGTCTGTCTGCCGAGGGCGGCGATCGGGTGATTGAAATCGGCTGTGTGGAACTGTTCAACCGCAAGTTGACCGGCAACAATCTGCATTTTTATTTGAACCCTGAGCGCGACAGCCATGAAGACGCGCTCAAAGTGCACGGCATCAGCAACGAATTCTTGCGCGACAAACCCAAGTTTGCGCAAGTCGCCCAAGAGGTGCTCGACTACTTGCGCGATGCCGAAGTCATCATTCACAACGCTGCTTTTGACATTGGTTTTTTGAACAAAGAATTGGAGCGGGTAGGGCAGGGGCCTTTCACCCGTCATGTGTCCAATGTGATCGACACCTTGGTCATGGCCAAGCAGATGTTCCCCGGTAAACGCAACAGCTTGGATGCTTTGTGCGACCGCTTGGGCGTGGACAACTCGGGTCGGACTTTGCACGGCGCGCTGCTGGACGCTGAATTACTGGCCGATGTGTACATCAACCTCACACGCGGCCAGGAAGCCTTGTTGATGGAGATCAGCGATGACCAGCCCCAACACCAAGCGGATGTGCAGATCGACCTTTCCTCTTACCAGCTGCCTGTGCTGCGCGCGAATGACCATGAACTGGTGGCGCATGAGGACTTACTCAAGCAATTGGACAAGGCCAGCGGCGGCCAAACCGTGTGGCGAAATCTGGGCGCGAGCCTGAGCAGTTGATTTTTTATGGCATAATTGCTGTCTTCGCCACAAGGCGTTAGGGCGGTTAGCTCAGGGGTAGAGCACTGCATTCACACTGCAGGGGTCACAAGTTCGAAACTTGTACTGCCCACCAAAAATTCCCAATGAAATCAAGCACTTAGAGGAAACTCTAGGTGCTTTTTCTTTGGTTCAAAGTAGTATGGTTCGGGTTTACTACTCGTCATAGATTTTTCGATGTCTTTTCATAGATTTCGAACAGTCAAACAAGTCAATTTCAATGATTCAACTGTGACGCCAGCATGGTGTCTGAGCAGAATTGATTTTTGCCCTTGTGCCGACGCATTTGGCGCTGTGCTCGGCTTGAAAAAAACGCTATGTTTGTTTTGAAATGAGTCCAGCTACTCAGCCCAGCGAGCCCAAGAAAAAACGCGCTGTAGGGCTTTTTTGATGCCCGCACGGGCGCCAGCTGCAAAAGAGCACTGCTTTACGCAGACTTTGCACGCAAACAGTCAGAAAGGCTGTTGGGTGACCGGAATCTACATAATGGCGATGATTAGATGGCTTGGATAAAGTCGTCACAAGTAGGCAAATATGAAAATTTCTAAGCTGACCATCCAAAACTTTCGTTCTTTGCGCAATGTAGTCTTTGCTCCTAGTGAATTCAATATCCTTGTCGGCAGGAACAACCATGGTAAGTCGAACCTCCTCGAGGCTGTTGAGTGGTTCTATTCAGGAAAAGGAGACCTTGCAGACCTTCGGCATGTCGGAGCGGCTGTGGGCGAGGAAATCGTCGTCGAAATTGCGTTCTCAGGCGTTCAAGCCGGCCTCGAGCAAATTTCGAACAAGGATAACCAGCAGAAGCTAAGAAACATTGTGGGCGAAGACGATGTCTTTAGTGTTCGTCGTACTAGCGCAGATGCCAAGGCACGCTATGTCTACAACGCCAAGGAAGTGAAATGGCAAAAGCAGCCAGTTGGCGTCGATAGTGCGTTTAACAACTGCATACCTCGTTTTGAGTTCGTCCTTACCGATAAGAACCTCAAGGAGGTGTCGGCATTCAAAGCCACGACACCCATTGGACAAATGCTGAGCAGCGTTGTGTCGGAAGCGCTCGAGCAGGATCCCCGATACGTGGAGTTCAAGCAAAAGTTTGAAGAATTGTTTGAGTCTCCAGATTCAAATGTGCGGAAGCTCCTGCGTCAAACTAGCGAGCGCGTCGCCGCCCATTTGAAGCAGCAATTTACAGACTGCTCGGCCGTTGAGTTCAACGTTGAGATTCCGCCATTCGAGGATTTCTTGAAAAGCTATTCAACGACCGTCGACGATGGTGTTAGAACGCTCGCAGAAGAGAAGGGTGATGGAATGCAACGAGCGCTGATGCTCGCTATCATCAAGGCACATGCAGACGTGCGTCGTGACGAAGCTCTTGGAAAAGCATTCATTTTCTTTATTGATGAGGCCGAACTTCATCTGCATCCAGCTGCGCAGCGCCAGCTCAAGAACGCACTAGCAAGTCTGACTGAGGATGTGGACCAAGTCTTCATCACAACCCACTCGTCAGTCTTCCTTTCGGATGAGAACCCGGGGCAAGCAGAATTTGTTGTCGAGAAGGAAGATGGGGCGACCTCCGTGACTCCAATGACAAAAAAAGAACGGGTTAGAACGGTCTACGATCTACTCGGCGGAAATCCGACGGACCTTTTGCTACCTGCAAACTTCTTGGTCGTTGAAGGTCCGAGCGAGGTTCTGTTCATCGAAGCAGTTTGCGCCAGGTTCTACCAAGATAAACCCAAGATTCATGTCGTAGCCGCAAATGGGGACGACGAGCGGCAGTCACAGTATCTCTCGGCGCTTATGAAATGCTTCGCGCCGCTAAAGGACTCGCCTGTGTATCGCCGGTGCGCGGTATTGCTGTTCGATGCTCCTACAGGTGAAGAAAAGCAAGCAAGACTTGCTGCGTTCCTTGAACAAAATGCAGACATCCGCGATAACAAAAGAGCTCACACTCTTCCGACAACCGGTTTGGAGGACTATTACCCGGCGGCGGTGCGAGCCCAGTATCCCAATCTGACGAACAAGACAAAGCTTGCAAGATCTCTCGGCGCTGTCATAACCCAGAATCAATTCGAGCAGGACATGACTGTGATTTTCAATGCACTTACTGCTTGTTGGGATAAGGCGTATAGGCATGATTAGGTCTGACTTGGGTGTGTCCTTTCACTTGCATGTGGCCGCAGCGATCTCAAACATAAGATACTGATTAAGCATAGAACTACCGCTATCGCTGCTTAGTCGTCGTCAACTCTGGCTCATTTATTCCCAAGGCCTAGGCCGCCGTTTGCTCTGCAACTCACCCACGTTCATCTCACCCTGCAGTGGAGCGGCGTAGAAGCGATCAATCATTTCTGGGCTGGTTCGTGCATTGCGAGCCAGGGTCAATGTATCCACCGTACGACCGAACATCAATCGGAACATGATGCTGCTGTGACGCAGGCTGTATAGGGTGCGAACCTCCCCCGCAGTGCTTAACTTCATGCCTGTGATTTCCAGAACGATCTCAAATTGCCGCGCCAGCAGTTTCATCGCGTTATCCCGTGAAGCCGCATGGGGCATGAAAACATAGTCCTCAGGCAGGATTGCTCGTCCAAACTCATGGGTCTGACGCCTGCAAATACGTTCATAAACCTTTACCGCCCACGGCATGGTTGTGACCGGAAAGGTGTGCCCTTTGCTGGGAGGGAGGCTCAATCGCAAGTAAGTCCACTCCCTGCGGATGATCTCAACGTGCTTGTGCTGCATGTTTCGGATGTCAGTAGGGCGGATGTAGCTGTTGACCATAAACACGATCAGATCAGATAAATCCCGGGTCATCTCAATGCGCTTAACTAACCGGTCTGTTGCTTCTAACTTCTCACCTGGTGCGCAGAAATATGTTCCTTCTGCAGGAGGTGTATGGGCGCGCCATTCAACCTTCTTACCAGCCAATTTCTTGGATGCCTTCGTAATTGCCTTGTATTCGCCGACATTGAACCAGCCACGCGGCTTGTCTTCAATGCCGACCTTGGGAAACTCGGGGATGTGTTGAATGAAGCTGTGACGGGCGGCGTGTTGCAGGACCTTTCGGGTGAGCCCCATGTAGGCGCCCAAAGTTGAGACACTTAACTTTGGCTCCTGATTCGACATCTTTTGCAGGAACTCATCAAGCACCTTGTAGTTGATACTCAAAACGTCAGATTGACCAAAGAAGGGTAGGATGTGCTTGTCGTACCTGAGTTGCATATTGTCAAAACTGATCTTGGACAGCTGGTTTCTTTTGAGCTTGGCTAATTCACTGTCCATGAGCATTTTGGTGACCTTGGTAAAAGTGATAACTTCAGCGGCGTTTACTTCAATTGGTAGGCCGTCAAAGTTCACCCCACGCAAGCGAATCATGATGTCATCGTAGAACCGCTTTGCAGCCTCAAGTGCGTCCCTTTTGATCTCGGTTTTTGTGGTGCGTTTAAAGATGTGTTGCTCAGCGTAGTAACGCACCCACCAGTAACTGGAGGCTGGAATCTTGAAGATCACCAGTTTGCGGGGATAGCCAGGAATTCGC
>CANGEE010000056.1 GCA_947452635.1 Comamonadaceae bacterium
GAATACGCATTATGATGACAGATTGTCTGAAATGCTCAGGCTCACGGTTGTTTTGAAATCCCTTGACTGGAGTTACCACATGAAAAAAACGCTTCTTTCCATGGCCTGTGCTGCAGCGAGCATGCTCGCTTTGGGCGTTCAAGCACAAACCGTATTGACCGCCTCCAGCTGGCTGGCCCCGACCCACACCACCAGCTTGGCGCAAAAAGAATGGTGCGACCTGCTGGAAACCAACACCCAAGGTCGCGTCAAATGCAATATTTTGCCGCGCGGTGTCACGCCCCCTGCGGGCACTTACGATGCCGTGAAAAACGGCCTGGCCGATTTGTCTTTCACGGTGCATGGCTATACGCCTGGCCGATTTGTGCACACCCAAATGACGGAGTTGCCATTCTTGGGTAACAGCGCCGAATCTATCTCTGTGGCGCTGAGTCGCGTCAGTGGCAAGCACCCAGAATTTGCCGCCGAACACCAAGGCGTGAAAGTCTTGACGCTGTTTTCGCATGGCCCAGGTATCGTGTTCAACACCAAGCGCGCCATCACCAAGGTCGATGATCTGTCTGGGCTGAAGTTTCGCGTCGGCGGCGGCATGGTCAATGAAATGTCCAAAACTTTGAACATGAATGTGACGCTCAAGCCCGCACCCGACTCCTATGAACTGCTGTCGAGCGGCGTGATGGATGGCACCTTGTTCCCCGCCGAGTCGACCGAGTCATTCAAGATCGACAAGATCATCAAGCACGCCACCACCTTTCCAGGTGGCTTGTACAACACCAGTTTCGTCTTCATGATGAACCAGGCCAAATACGACAAACTGTCGCCGGAAGACAAAAAGGCGGTGGACGCCATCTCTGGCGAAACTGCGGCACGCATGTTTGGTCGGGGTTGGGACAAAGTCGACCGCCGTGCTTTCGCTCTGATGCAGGCCAACAATGTTCTGGTGACCAAAGCCGATGCGAAATTCGTCGCCGAAGTGAAAGCCAAAACAGCCCCCCTGGAGCAGGGTTGGATCAAAGCCGCTGAAGCCAAGGGCTTGAAAGACCCGGCCAAAGTGTTGGCCGAGTTCCGCGCCGAGATCGCCAAGTTAGAAAAATAATTTCACACGCCCGCTGTCTCCGAACAGCCAGCGGTACCCGCTGACATCAGTGGGTACCGTTTTTTTTGATGCAAAGGAAATGCCTTGAAAAAGTTTCTCGAATCCGCCTCTGGCTTGCTGGCAGGCCTGGCCCTGTTCGCGATCATGGTGCTCACTTTTTTGGATGTGGGCGGCCGCAAATTGCTGGACCACTCCATCACCGGGTCGCTGGAAATGACCGAACTGTTGATGGTGGTGGTGATTTTTGGGGCTCTGCCCCTGGTGTCTGAACGCGGTGAACACGTGGTGTTCGATTCGCTGGATGTTTTTTTACCGAAAGTCATTCAAAAGGTGCAGCGCAGTCTGGTGCATTTACTCTGCGGTGTCGCCTTGATCGCCCTGGGCTGGCTGATGTGGCAAACCGGCCACGACTTCTCTGATGCAGGCGAAACCACGGCCCAACTGAAAATCATGAAATCGCCCTTCATCTACGGCATGGGGGTGCTGTGCGCCTTCACCGGCTTCATCCACCTGACCTTGATGTTCAACCCGATGCACCACGATGAATCCGAAGGCGGTGTCCTGTGATTGAAGCGCTGATTGGATTTGCGGCCATTTTTGGCCTGGCCTTGCTGCGGGTGCCGCTGGCTTTCTCGATGGGCATGGTCGGTGTGGTGGGCATTGGCCTGATTCGCGGCTGGCTGCCCGCACTGGCCAGTACCGCACAGGTCGTGCACGAAACCGGTTTCGCCTACACCTTGTCGGTGATTCCCTTGTTTATTTTGATGGGCAACTTTGTGGCAAGAGCCGGTTTGGCGCATGAACTTTTTCATGCGGCCTACACCTTCATCGGCCACCGACGTGGCGGCTTGGCCCATGCCACCATTGCCGCCTGCGCAGGCTTTGGCGCGATTTGTGGCTCCTCGATAGCCACCGCAGCCACCATGAGCAAAGTGGCTTACCCGTCGATGAAAAAACTCGGCTACAGCGATGCCCTGTCGACCGGGGTGATTGCAGCCGGCGGTACCTTGGGCATCATGATTCCGCCGTCGACCATCATGGTGATCTACGGCATCGTGACCGAAACCCACATTGGCAAATTGTTTGCTGCTGGCGTGATCCCCGGTCTTTTGACCGCCATCTTGATGATGGGCGCCGTGGTGTTGATGACGGCGCATGATCCTGAGCATGCGCCCGCTGGCGAAAAATTCACCTGGGCCCAACGCCTGCAAGCCCTGCGCGGCATCTGGGGTGTATTGCTGCTGGTGTTGGTGGTGTTGGGCGGCATTTATGGCGGCGTCTTCACGGCCACCGAGGGCGCGGGCATGGGCGCCTCAGGTGCGTTCCTGTTCGCCTGGGCGCGCGGCGCTCTGAACTGGAAGTCTTTGTATGAAATTTTGGTGGAGTCAGCGCGCACCACCGCCATGCTGTTCACCCTGCTGATTGCCGCCACGGTGTTTGCCAACTTTGTCAACTTCACCACCATGCCCAATGACCTGAAAGAATGGATCACGCACTTGGGGTTGTCGCCCATCATGGTGGTCGGCGCGATGATGGTGATCTATGTGATTTTGGGCACCGTGATGGAAGAGCTGACCATGGTGTTGCTGACCATCCCCTTGTTCTTCCCGATCGTGGTGCAACTGGGTTTTGACCCGGTATGGTTTGGCGTCTTGATCGTGATGGTGATTCAGATCGGCTTGATCTCGCCGCCCGTGGGCATGAACCTGTTTGTGCTCAACACCTTGTTGCCCAAAGTCGGGCTGGGCACGATCTTTCGCGGCGTCTGGCCTTTGGTCTTGGTGCTGGTCATCACCTTGGGTATTTTGCTGGCCTTCCCCGCGCTGAGTTTGTGGCTGCCATCGATGATGGACTGAATCGCAAAAATCAGGACACCATGCGCACCACCCGGTGTGCAAACGGGATCTCAATGCCATGGGCCCGCAGGCGTTGCAAGACACCTAAGTGAATCAAGGACTTGACGTTCAAGAGGCCACCCTCTTCCTCGTGAATCCAGTAACCCAGCGTGAACTCCAAACCATCCGTGCCGAAGGCCGACAAGGCCACTGTGGGTGCGGGCTCTTGCAAGACGCGCTCTTGGACCGTACAGGCCTCCAGCAACAAGGCCATCACCTGGTCCACATCACTGGCGTAGCCCACCGTCACTTGCACCGACTGCCACACACTGGTGTCGGCCAGCGACAGGTTTTCTACCCGCTGGGTGATCAGCATCTCGTTGGGCACAATCGATTCGCGCCCGGTGACGGAGCGGATCACCGTGTAGCGCGCTTTGATGTCGGTGATGCGGCCTTCAAAATCGTCCACCCGCACATTGTCACCAATGCGCATGCTGCGCTCGGTCAAGATCACAAAGCCGCTGACGTAGTTGGCCGCCAGTTTTTGCAAACCCAGGCCAATGCCCACCCCCACCGCGCCGCCCATCACCGACAGCGCGGTCAGGTCAATCCCGGCGGACGACAACGCCATCAACACGCCGACAAACATCAGCAAGGCCGTGACCGCATTGCTCATGGCTTTGCGCAGCGACAACTCACTGCCTGAGACCCCGGTGAGTAAACGCGACTCGATGGCCGAGGACAACCACAGGGTCAAAATCAATACACCGCCTGCCGTCACACCACCCTCCAGCAAGGTGCGCACAGACAACATCGAGTTGCCGATCTTCCAGTGAATTTGGTCCAACTCTTCCAGCAACAAAGGCAAGAGACCGGTGATCCACAACACCGCCCCGCCCCAAGCCAACCAGGACAAGGTGCGCTCAATCGGGCGAACCCATTCAGCGTGCGGCAGCGTCACTTGCAACACTTTGACGCCCAGACGAATACAGGCCAGCGACACACACACCGGCACCCAGATGTCCAGCAGCACCGCCTCGCCTTGATGGGCCAATACCGTGCGTGCGGCAAATGACATGCCCATCAACAACAATGGAAACAAGACGCCGTCCATCAAACGCCGCCCGAGCAAAATACGCAATTCATAGCCCAAGGTCACGCGGCGTACCAGCCATACCAGCAACCACGCCAGCAGCACACAGCCAGCGACCACACTCAACTCCAGCAGCACCTGCAACGGTGTCAAAGCATCCAGCCAGGCCAGCGGATCGGCCATCCGGATCACGGCGGCGTTCACGGCCATTGCGGTTTCCTTTTTTCGATGAAGGCTTGTACACCTTCTTGCGCCACGGCGTGCGCCATGTTGCAAGCCATGGTCTGACCGGCCAGTTGGTAAGCCGCTTCAATGCCCATCTCGCGCTGTTTGTAAAACAAGGCCTTGCCCATGCGCACGGCTTCACGCGGCTTGCTCAGCAGCGCCTGCACCAACTGCTCGACCTGCGCGTCCAAGTTCTCGGGCGTGGTCACGCGATTGACCAGACCTTGCTGCAAGGCTTGGTTGGCGTCCAAAAACTCGCCGGTCAGCAGCATTTCCATGGCCTGCTTGGCGCCGACGTTGCGCGACAACGGCACGCTGGGGGTGGCACAAAACAAACCCACGTCAATGCCATTGACGCCAAAGCGCGCCGTGTTCGCCGCCACCGCCAGGTCGCACTGCGCCACCAACTGACAGCCGGCCGCTGTGGCAATGCCCTGCACCCGCGCAATCACCGGCACGGGCAGGTTTTGAAGGCTGAGCATCATGCGGCTGCATTGGGCGAACAGGTCTTGGTAATAAGCCAGCGCGGGCTGGGCCCGCATTTCTTTGAGGTTGTGGCCCGCGCAAAAGGCCTTACCGGCGGCGGCCAAAACCACCACACGGGCTTGTTCATCACCTCCCACGCGCTGCAAGGCTTGCTGCAGCAAGCCCATCACGGTTTGGCTCAAGGTATTGAAGGAGGCAGGGTCGTTCAGGGTCAGCAGGTGCACGCCGCGCGCATCGCGCTGGTGCACCACGCTGGCATCAGGGGAGGAAAGGAGTTCGGTCGTCATAGCCGCCATTGTGGCCGATCGCCAAAACGCTGTTCAGCGCGGTGCCGTTGCGTGTAAAGTCAAAACACTGGCCTGCCGGTCTCTGACTTGGATCTCACAATGACAAATCCCCCTGCATTGCAACTCGCCACCCGCCATGATGGCACCCGTGACGGGCAGTTGATGGTGGTCAACCGTCAGCGCACCCACGCTTTAGCCGCCTCACACATCGCCCCCACCTTGCAAGCTGCGCTGGATGCTTGGGCCGAAAAATCCCCCCTGCTGGCAGACCTGGCCGCTGCGGCCGAGGCGCGCCAATGGGCCGACGCCGAGCCCTTTGACGCCCAGCAATGCATGGCCCCCCTGCCCCGGGCTTACCAATGGGCGGACGCTTCGGTCTACCGCAACCATGCGCGTCTCATCTACCAATGGCGCCAAGAGCCGATCCCGCCGCGCTACGAAGATGAGCCCCTGGTGTACCAAGGCGGCTCGGACGTGATGCTGTCGGGCGCACAGGACATTGAGGCGCGCGACGTGGCGCACGGCATCGATCTGGAAGCGGAAATTGCCGTGATCACCACCGACGTGCCCATGGGCGTGTCCGCCGACCAAGCCCTGGATCATATTGCCCTGGTGGTGCTGCTCAATGATGTGTCACTGCGCAACCTGATCCCTGCGGAATTGTCGCGCGGCTTTGGTTTTTACCAAAGCAAGCCGGCCACCAGTTTCGCGCCCATCGCGGTCACCCCCCAGGCTTTGGGCGATGCCTGGCACCACGGCATGCTGCATTTGCCGGTGCACACGGCCATCAATGGGCAATGGTTTGGCTCGCCCAACGCCGGTGTTGAAACCGTGTTTCATTTTGGCCAAGTGATTGCGCACTTGGCCCAAACGCGCGCATTGTGTGCGGGCAGCCTGATTGGCGCAGGCACCATCAGCAACCAAGACCCCGCTGCAGGCAACGCCTGCATCACCGAGGCGCGGGTTCGGCAAATGCTGCTAGGCACAGCGCAGGACCAGTTGCACCCTTATTTGCAAGACGGTGACCGGGTCCGCATCGAGGTACTCGATGCTTCAGGCCGGTCGGTATTTGGCGCCATTGACCAAGCCGTCAAGATTGTTTAGCCCATCTTGGACGGCAACCACAGCGCGATGATGGGGAAACTGATCAAGATCACCAAGCGCAACAAATCGGTCACCACAAAAGGAATCACCCCTTTGAAAATCGTGGTGAAACTGACGTCTTTGACCACGCTCTTGATGACGAAGACGTTCATGCCCACCGGCGGGTGAATCAAACCCAGCTCCACCGTCATCACAATGATCACGCCAAACCAGATCGGGTCAAAGCCCAGTTGGATGATCACCGGGTAAATGATGGGCACGGTCAAAATGATCATGGCCATGGCGTCCATCAGGCAGCCCAGCACCAGGTACATGACCATGATCATGGCCAACACCCCATAGCGCCCCACCCCCAGACCGGTCAGCATCTCGGTCAATTTTTGCGGCACCTGGGTGATGGTCAAGAAGTAGCCAAACAACAATGCACCGATCAACACCGTGAACACCGCTGCCGAGGTGCGGGTGGCCGACAGCAAGGCTTCGCGAATGCCGGCACGGTCCAATTTGCCGCGCAGCACGCCCAGCAAAAACGCGCCACTGGCCCCCACCCCCCCAGCTTCGGTGGGCGTGAAAAAGCCGCCATAAAGCCCGCCGATGACGAACATGAACAGCACCAAGGGGGCCCACACATCTTTGAGGCCATGAAAGCGCTCAGCCCAAGACTTTTGCTCACCGCGTGGCAACCAGTCGGGTCGCAGCCGCACAATGATCATGATGGTGATCACATACATCACCATCGCCAACAGGCCCGGCACGATACCGGCCATGAACAATTTGCCAATGTCTTGCTGCGTCAAAATCGCATACACCGCCAGCACGGTCGAGGGCGGCAACATGGCCCCCAAAGTGCCGCCGGCGGCGATCACACCGGTCGAGAAAGATTGAGGGTAACCAAAGCGGCGCATCTCGGGATAAGCCACCGAGGAAAACGTCGCCGCGGTGGCGACTGAGGAGCCGCAAATGGCAGCAAAACCGCCACACGCCAGCACCGTGGCCACACCCAGGCCGCCGCGCATATGGCCAATGAAGGCGTTGGCGGCGCGGAACAACTCCCGGCTCACACCAGAGACCGACACAAAAGCGCCCATCAACATGAACATCGGGATCACGCCAAAGGTGTAATCGGTCACCGTGCGCATCGACGATTGACCAATCAATTTCAATGCCGGCCCAGGCCCGGCAATATAGGCGTAACCCGACACCCCCACCAAGCCCATCGCCATGCCCACAGGCACGCGCAGCAGCATCAGGCCAAACAGCACCAGAAAGCCAATCACGGCCACGGCATCAGGACTCAGATCCATGCCTTACTCCACATCTTTAAGTTCAGGGTGTTCTTGCAGCGTCTCGGGCTGAAAGATCAAGCGCCAGGTGCGAATGGCAATCAACAAAACGGCGCACACATCGCCCATCCAAGCCACCGCAAAGAAAGGCCAGGTGGGCAAGTTCAGGTCATAGGTCAGCACGTTGTCGTTGTAAGTGCCACGCACTTTGTCAAACAGCATGATGGTTTGCACCGTCACCACAAACAGCAAGACGAGGGTGGCGAAAACGTCAATGACACGTTTGAGGCGTGCATTGGACAGACTCCACACCAAGTCCACCGTGATGTGACTGCCCCGGTAACTGGTGGCGGCAATGCCCCAAAAAATCAAGATGCCCAGCATCAAACGACCGAAGTCGTAAGCGTCTGGGATCGAGGTGCTGAAAAATTTACGCAGCAGCACGGAGATGAAAATATTGGCCGCCACCAGTCCCACGAACATGGCGGCCATCCACTCGATCGAATCGATGATGCGATCAAACACATTTTTGGGGACTGCACTCGCGTTCTGCATGCCGCGCCCTTACATGGCCGATTTGTACTTGGCCAAACTTTGGCGCAGCGCGTTCATCACAGCCGTTGCATCTTCGCCCTTCTTTTTCACATCCTCAGCCCATTGCTTTTCGGCAGGCGCCACGGCTTGCTTCCAGGTGGTGATTTGATCGGGCGTGAGTTTGTAGACTTCGCGATTGGGATCGGCGGCCAGCTTGGTGTGACCTGCCATCTCAAAATCGGCCCAGGCGCTGCCGACTTTTTCCGCCCACTCGCTGGTGCAATGGCTGTCCACCGCTGTTTTTTGCGAAGCCGACAGTGCGTTGTATTTGTCGTTGTTCATGACCCAGACAAAGGGCGTGACATAAAACGGCACGTCCATGTGGTACTTGACCACTTTGTCGATACCAAACAATGTCAACGAGCCCCATGGGAAGGTGATCGCATCGGCCACGCCACGCTCGAGCATGTCGCGCGACTCGGGTGCTGAGGCCTGCACATTGGTGCCGCCGAGCAAGGTGATGACCTGGCCCACAGTCGCTGTAGCCGGGCGCACTTTCATGCCCTTGATGTCGGTCGGCAACACAATTTTCTTGCGTGAGTGGAAGGCACCGGGATCGTGCACAAAGGCAAAGCAAAAATGCACTTCTTTCATTTCCTTGGCCGCGTAGTTGCGGTACCAGGCGTCCACCGCAGCCGAACCGGCCTTGGCGTTGTTGATCATGAAAGGCAGTGAGGTTGCCGCAAAAATCGGGAAGCGGCCAGGCTGGTAGCCAGGATTGACGTAGGAGAAGTCGGCAATGCCATCGCGCGCCATGTCGTAATGGTCAAAGGCTTTGCCCAATTGCTCCGAAGGAAACAGGGTGGCGTTCAGTGTGCCGCCCGAGGCTTTTTTCAAGCTTTCGCCCCAGGCTTGCAAGGCGGGGTTGAGTGCATGCTGCGCAGGCACCCAGCTCGAGAGTTTCAGCATCACGGCTTTGTCTTGCGCTTGCACGGCGCTGGCCAGGGTCAAGGCGACCAGGCTGGTGCTCAAACTGAGTTTGAAGCTTGTACGTCGAAAGTTCATCTTGGTTCTCCGGTAGGGTGTCGTCAAAAAATTCAGTGCCAAATGTGGGTGCATGCTATCGCGATTGAGGGGTGCAGCGTGATGGGGTTGTACCTGAGGTGACGGTATTTATTTCAGGTTTTCAGTCGCGGATTTTTCATCCAGCGAATGGGTTGAGCCAACACCGGGCGGGCCGGCGCTCCGTTTTGCAGCAAAGCCTGATCCAAGGCCTGCCCCGCTTCATCTTGCAAAGCGGCTTGCCGAATCCGGGCTACGCTTTGCGCTTGCTGTGCCGAAGTCTGCGCGCTGGAGGGCGTGTTCGGGTCCGAAACCAGGTGGGTGATGATGTGCAGCAAATTGTCTTTGCCGCGTTCGTTGGTGCTGCCATAGCCTTTGATGAGTTGGCCGCAACGCGCCACTTCCAGACCCAGCGCTGTATCTGTTTGCGTGCAGTGCAATACCGCCTGTAACCAGGTGGTGATGGCCTGCTGCTCTGCTTTGAAACGGCTGCCCCAAGGCCGCACCATTTTGAGTGCGGCCATCAGTCGCAAAGCCAACATGCCGGTGATCGAATGCGTGCCGATTTTCAGCGGCAACGCCCATGGCTCGCAGCCCTGCAGCACCCGTGCACGGTCCCAACGCAGCAAGCGGTTGGCCAGCCCGACGGGCAACAAACCCGCCAGTTCGGGCACGCCTGGTTTGAAATGGTCGTAAATTTTGAGCAGGTCTTGCGTTTGGGCTTTGACTTCGCCGCGCACCCGCTGCTCGCGTGAAACACGGCTTTTCAAATCCGCCACCCGCACCACATCGTCAAAGGCCATCCACAAGGCCAGCCAGCGGGCGCTTTCCTCGGTCACAGGCCAAGTGTCGGCAGCGGCTTGGGCCTTGGCTTTTTCGGCCTGAAAAATCGGGGCCAAGCGCTTCAGGTACTGGTCGGCATACGCCTGATTTTGGTATTCCCAAACACGGGCATAACCGAGCGACACCATGCGCTGCAGCGCTGGAGGGAAATGCTGGGCCACTGCCGCAGGCACTGCAAGCACCGGCTCTGCGGGTGCAGGCGTCATCACGGTTTCTATGAAGTTGTGTTGTTCGCGCTGCGCTTTGATGGCCTCGTAACCCAAGGCAAAACCGCGCAAACTGGCTTGCGCCGACTTGCCGCTGTGGCCGATCACGGCTTCATAGTCGGCGCGGGCAAAGGGCAAAATGCCGCTGGCTGCGATGCAACCGAACATCACCGCACTGACCACGGTACCGGCGTCGTGCGTCATGCGCGCCATGTCCACAATATGGTGCGCGCGGCTGTACTCAGCCACCAAGGTGCGCAAGTTCGCGCCGTCCTTGCGGCCATCGCCCATTTCCATTTTTTCGAGCGTGGTCAAAATCCGCGCTGACGAGCTGATGACGCTGGTGTGCGCCGCCGAGGTCAGGCCGTTGCCGATTTGCCTGGCGGTCTCCAGCAACTCCGACGACACCAGCAGATCGAGCCTGCCGGGCAAAGGGTTCAGGCCCAAGACGGGGCGTTGGCCGTTCAATTGCGAACCTGTTTGCGGAAAGACTTCGATGTAGTAAGTGGTCGCACCGGTGCGCTGCGCCACGCCGGGAATGGAAGTCGCTTGCGCTGGGTAGTCGGTGCGCAGCGCCACCTCGACCAGCCAGTCGGCCAACACGCCGCCGCCCTCGCCGCCCAAGGCGCACAACAAGATGGAAATAGGTTTTGTCATCTTCAATCTCGGGTTCAGGCCGGTTGCAACAAGCGCACCACCGAAGTTTGCAAGCCGTGCCACAGGCGCTCATGCCATTTGGCGTTTTGCACCACTTCGGCGCGGTAAAACGAGGGGCATAGCGTGGCCGCATGGGCGTTTTCGCCACACAGGCCGCAGCCCACGCAACCGTCAATCACTGTGGCCACCGGATCCACCTTCAAGGGGTCGGGGTTGTCTTTGAGCGTCAGGGTCGGGCAGCCCGACAGTCGGATGCAGGCATGGTCGCCATTGCACACGTCTTCGTCCACGCCGTATTTCACCCGCTCCACCCGTTCGCCTTGAGACAGCAAAGAGGCCAGCCAAGGCTTGATGCGGCGCTGGCGCTCGAGCTGGCATTCGCCTTCAGCCACAATCACTTTCAAGCCTTGAAACTCGGTCGAAAACGCCTCGGTCAAAGTGGCTTGCATTGCTTTGACTTCATAGGTGTGTACCGTTCGCAGCCACTGCACGCCCAAACCTTTGAGCGTGGACTCAATCGTTTGGTTGGTGTGCACCACGCTGTGCCGCTTGTCCTGGGCCAAGCCTTTGGCCGCTTCGCTGGGCGTTGAAATAATGTCTTGCGTGCCGGTGGCCGAGGTGTAGCCGTTTTTGAAAATCAGCAGCACCGCATCGTCGCCATTGAACAAGGCACTTTGCACGCCGGTCAGCAAGCCGTTGTGCCAAAAGCCGCCGTCGCCCATGACCGAGAGCACGCGCCGCTTCATCAGCGGCGACACACCGGCCCGGCTGGCCAAACTCATGCCATAGCCGAGGATCGAATGCCCGACCGAAAACGGCTCGAAGGTGGCCAGGGCATGGCAACCGATGTCGCCCGACACGTGCACCGGCCCCACGGTTTGCTGCGCCAATTTGAGCGCCGAGAACACCGGCCGCTCCGGGCAGCCAATGCACATGCTGGGTGGCCGTGGGGGCAAACCCGTGCCCAAGGCTTGTTGCACTTGCTGACGGCGCGACTGGTTGTCTTGCAGCCACTGCGGCGTGTCCTGCGGAATCAAGCCGGGACGGTGTTTTTGCAAAAACCGCAGCAGCCCTTGGGCCATGACTTCGGCGGTGTACTCCCCGCCTGGTGGCAACATGTCTTTGCCGTGCAAAGGGGTCTGCAGGTCACGGCGGCGCAGGGTGAGTGCCAGCTCTTGCTCGATGTATTCAGGCTGGCCTTCTTCGAGCAACAGCACCGCTGTTTTACCCGCGCAAAACGCGGTGAGCTCTTCAGGCACCAAGGGGTAGGTGACATTGAGCACCAAAATCGACAGGCTGCATGCACCAAACGCATCGGCCAAATCGAATTGCTGCAACGCGCGGATCAAGGTGTTGTACAAACCGCCTTGGACAATGAGGCCCAGGTCTTGGTTGACGCCGCCCGCAAAATGCTCATTGAGTTGGTGCTCGGTGATGAAGCGCCGCGCTGCCGGGATGCGCTCTTCGGTCTTGCGTTTTTCATGGACAAAGGTCACCGGCGGGTGCGCCAGGCGCATGTAGTCAAAACCGGCCGGGTTCTCTAACAAATGCTTTTTGGAAATCAGCGGCGCTTGGTTGTCCCGCGCGGCAAAGCTGCCGCGCACATGGCAGGCGCGGATGCGCAGCTCCATGATCACCGGCATGTTGCTGGCCTCACTGAGCTGAAAGCCCTGCTCCACCATGTTCACCATCTGCGTCAGCTCAGGCCGAGGGTCGAGCAAGCACATGCTCGATTTGAGCGCATAGGCATGGGTGCGCTCTTGGATCACGCTGGCGCCTTCGCCATAGTCCTCGCCCACCACGATCAACACGCCACCGGTGACGCCGGGGGAGGACAGATTGGACAGGGCATCGGCGGCCACGTTGGTACCCACAATCGACTTCCAAGTCACCGCGCCGCGAATTGGGTAATGGATGGAGGCGCCCAGCATGGCGGCGGCAGAGGCCTCATTCGAGCAGGCCTCCACATGCACGCCCAACTCGTCCATATAGGGCTTGGCCTGCACCATCACATCGAGCAAATGCGAGACCGGCGCGCCTTGGTAGCCGCCCACATAGGACACGCCCGATTGCAGCAGCCCCTTGGTGATGGCCAAAATGCCCTCGCCATGAAAGGTCTCGCCCTGCCCCATGCGCAGGGACTTGATCTCTTCGTGAAATGAAACTTCCATGTCGCCTCCTGACCCCGCCAGCGCGGGGCACACAGGGATCTTACATATTCATCTATAAAATATCTCAAATAAATTACATGCATTAAATGAATATCAAAGATCTCGACCTGAACCTGCTGCGGCTGTTTGATGCCGTCTGGCGCGCGCGCAGCGTCAGCTTGGCGGCTCGGCAGCTGGGACTGTCGCAACCGGCGGCCAGTCAGGGCTTGACGCGACTGCGCCACGCGCTGGGCGATGCTTTGTTTGAACGCAGTGGCACGGGTGTGCGCCCCACGCCGCGGGCTGACCGTTTGGCCCAGGCCGTGCAAAACGCCTTGGCCACCTTGGAAGAGGCCCTGAACGCGCCTGAAGACTTTGATCCACTCACCACCCAACGATTGCTGCGCATGCATTTGAGTGACATTGGCGAAGCGCGCTTCTTGCCCGACATCGTCAGCGCTTTGCAAACCCGCGCACCGGGCATCCGACTGGCGGCGCTGTCGCTGCCGCACCAGCACATCAGCGCCGCCCTGGACAGTGGGCAACTGGATTTGGCCATTGGCTATTTGCCCGAGGTCGCCCACACCCAGCAAACCCCTTTGCTGGAAGACCGCTATGTGGTGCTGCTGCGCAAAGGGCACCCGGTTTTGCAACACAAAGGCCAAAAGGGTCTTTCACTGCAGGCCTTGGCGAAATTGGAGTTTGCGGCTGTGCGCACCCATGCGGACACGTTGCGCATCTTGGAGCGCATGCATTGGCAGCATCAGCTGCGCCTGACGGTCAGTCATTTTTTATCACTGCCTGCCATCGTGCGGGGCAGTGACTTGGCCGTGCTGATGCCGCGCAACTTTGCCCAAAGCTTTGCGGCGGCGGGCGAGTTGGAGATGCTGGAGCCTGAGTTGCCCTTGCAAGACTTCACCGTGTCCCTGCACTGGAGCGTGCGCTTTGACAAGGACCCCTGTTTGCGGTGGTTGCGGCAAAACGTGATGTGCAATTTCACCGGTGCCACAGCAGCCCAGCGCAACCGTTCACCGGGCTAAACGTCGGCCAACACCCGCAAATGCGCTTCCACACTGCGTGCCAAGGCGCTCAGGTTGTAGCCGCCTTCCAGGCAGCTGACAATGCGCCCGTGGGCATGGCGCTGCGCGATGTCTTTGATGCGCGAGGTGATCCAGGCGTAGTCTTGCTCGACCAAGCCCATTTGTCCCATATCGTCTTCGCGGTGCGCGTCAAAGCCAGCGCTGATGAAAATCATCTCTGGCCGATGCGCCTCCAGGCGCGGCATCCACATCATCTCGATGATCTCGCGCACATCCATGCCCTTGGTGTAAGCCGGCACGGGCACGTTGACCAAGTTGGCAGCGTCAGACTGTGAGCCCCCCTCAGGGTAGAACGGGTGCTGATAGAAACTCACCATCAAGATGCGCTCATCACCAGCCACAATGTCTTCGGTGCCATTGCCGTGGTGCACATCAAAATCGACAATCGCCACCCGCTTGAGCCCATGGCGTTCCAGCGCGTACTTGGCGGCAATCGCCACATTGTTGAAAAAGCAAAACCCCATGGCCTTGTCACGGCAAGCGTGGTGACCGGGCGGTCGCACAGCGCAAAACGCATTCTCCAACTCACCCGCGATCACGGCATCCGTGGCTTCGAGCGCAGCACCGGCGGCGCGCAATGCGGCGTCCCAGGTGAAGCTGTTGATGGCGGTGTCTGGGTCCAGCGCGGTGTGCGTCGGTCCACCGGCTTGCATGTCCTCTCGCAGCACATCGCTCAAACCCCGCAGCGACGCGACATGCAAACGACCATGGGCCAATTCAATGTCGCTCAGCGCAGCCGGTCCAGGCTCTCGCCGATCCAAGGCATGGTCCAGCCCAGTCACCAGTAAACGGTCTTCAATGGCACTTAATCGCGCTGGACATTCCGGGTGACCAGCACCCATTTCGTGTTGCCAGAAATCGCGGTGCGAAAAATAACCTGTAGCGCCCATGTCTTGCTTCTTGGTGTGATGAAAACGAGCGCTATTGCGCGCACAAAGCCGTCTCAGCTTATCACGCAGTGGCGCGTGACCCTGGCCAAGGCACGCAGCATCAGATGGCCATTTGCGCCAGATCAATGCGCAACGGGTGCGCAATGGCAGCCCAAGCGCCTTACACTGAAACCTTTGTTGACAGGCCCTTGGGTGGGCGCCCTCGCAAGAGGCTGCAGTGCCCAGACACGATTTTTCCATTAACCCATGTTGTTCAACCGCAAACGCACAGTCCTCTTCACGGGTGTCCATGCCGTCTCCAGTTGGGGCATTGTGAGCTGCTTGATCAGCTTCGCAGCGACGGCGACCCCGGCCCCACATGGGCCTCCCACAACGCTCAAAACCCCTCACAGCGCCAAAGCGACACTCGCGAAAACCAAGTCACCCCGCACCAGTACCCGTACCAGTACCCGCGCCCATGCCCACGCCAAAGCCATGGGCGCAGATGCTTTTCGGCCTGTGACGGCGGGCGCTTACGGCAGCAACGACGCGGCCATGGCCTGGGCCGACGACTGGGCGCAACGCCATGGTCTGGATCGGCAATGGGTGCGCAACGCCGTGGGTCAAGCGCAAAAAATCCCGGCCATCACCCAGTACGTGATGCCACCGGCCACGCCCGCTGCCAAAAACTGGCGTGCCTACCGGGCCCGCTTCATTGAACCCGTGCGCATTCAGGCGGGTCTGCGTTTTTGGCAAACCCACGAAGCGACCTTGGCGCGGGCGGAGCAAGCTTTTGGCGTGCCCGCTGAAATCATGGTCGGCATCATTGGGGTGGAAACGATCTACGGCCAGCACACCGGCAATTTCAGAGTGATCGACGCCTTGGCGACCTTGGCCTTTGACTTTCCTGCGCAGCACCCACGCGCCGTTGAACGACAACCTTACTTTGCCAACGAATTAGGACAATACCTCTTGCTGGCCAAGCGCAACGACTGGGACCCATTGCGGATGAAAGGCAGCTACGCCGGTGCCATGGGTTGGCCGCAGTTCATGCCCAGCAGCTGGGCCCAATTTGCCATCGACTTTGATGGCGATGGCCGCATCGACTTGTACAACAGCCCGGCCGATGTGATTGGCTCGGTGGCCAATTACTTCAAGGCCTTCAACTGGAAGAGCGGCATGCCCA
>CANGEE010000057.1 GCA_947452635.1 Comamonadaceae bacterium
GGGCAGACCATTTCTCCCTCATTTTTCAGCCCCACCATGCAAGCACTGCTCAACGCCATTGCCGCCATGGACAAGCCCACCGATGCGCAGCGCATTTTTCATGGCCGCGGCGGTTTGTACCCGGGCTGTGCGCATTGGGTGCTCGACGCTTTTCCGCCGGTGCTGGTGTTGACCAGTTTTCAAGCCGTTCCAGAAGATGAGTTGGCCCAGGTGGGTCAGGCCTTGGTTGCGCGCTGGGCGCAATTGTGTCCGGGCGAGTCCCTCAACTGGGTGTTTCAAAGCCGCCATGCGGGTGAGCCTGAAACGCGTCTGATGGCTGGCAGCGTGCCCGAGCCGCATGTGGTGACCGAGCACGGCGCACGCTACCGCGTCCACGTGCTCAAAGGGCAGAACCATGGCCTGTTTTTGGACATGGCCGAAGGCCGCCGCTGGGTTCGTGAATTAGCGCAAAACAGTCCAGGACTCCAAGTTCTGAACTTGTTCGCCTACACCTGTGCGTTTTCGGTGGTCGCCCTGCAAGCCGGGGCCAAGCAGGTGGTGAATGTGGACATGAGCCACGGCGCCATGGCCATTGGTCAGCAGAACCACCAGCTCAACGGATTGAGCACCGGAGCCAGTTTTCTGGCGCATGATATTTTCAAAACCTGGGGCAAGATCAGCCGCAGCGGGCCTTATGACTTGGTTGTGGTGGACCCGCCCAGCTACCAAAAAGGCAGCTTTGTCGCCACCAAGGACTATTCACGCTTGATGCGCCGCCTGCCTGAGTTATTGAAACCGGGTGGCCACGCCCTGCTCTGCCTGAACGCCCCCGAGCTGGGGATCGCCTTTTTGCAAGATCAAATGCAGGCAGCGGCCCCTGAGTTGCGCTTTGTGCATCGGCTACCCAACCCCGAGGTCTTTGCCGATGTGTCCGCTGAGCGTTCGCTCAAGGTGCTGGTGTATCAGCTTACAAAACTCAGTCACATCAATTGATCGTCAAACTTCGTTGCGTGATGAATTTACGGCCGCTCAGATCCACTGTCTCCAAGCGCAAAGCAAGGAATTTCACGCTGACATTTGCAAGCGGGTTGCTCCAACTGAATGACACATTAGCGGCACCTGGTTGAACTCGATTCTCAAGCGATATGAATTGGGTGCCACTCAAATCTCGCGCGTCCGCTCGCATCGACCCAGCAATCAGGTTGGAAGGTAAGGAGAAATTCACCTGCATTGTTTTATTGGGAACAAATGCAGCCGAAGTAGCGGGCACCCCATCAATCAGAACCGAATCCAAACTGGCAAAATTAGCGGTATCCAACAGGTTCTTGGCCACAGGCGGTTTAGGCAGATTGATGCTGTAGCCACCATCATTCAAGACCGTCCCACTGGCGTTTTTCAGCACAATGGTGTACGGGCTGTTCTCTGTAATATTCGCCACATCTAAGCAATTTGTAAATTGTCCGTTACTGCAACCCGAGACAAAATTGCCGCCATTGGCCAATGCCATCCAGCCACCGGAAGATGTTGTCAAAACCAATGGTGAAAGCAAGCCCGGACCAGTTACCGTCGCGGTTTGAATTTGTTGTGAGCTTGATTTACCCTCGTTGTACAAACCAGGATCAATATCAAAAGTTATTCCAGTCTCAATGACGTTGCTGCTCGTAGTAGTCAAAGTGGCATCTGCAGTGACAGCAATTCTGGCCGTAGTTCCATCGCCTTGCCATAACCAGCGTCCTTGGCGTTTAACAAAGGTCAAAGGAGAAATAGTTGGCGATGCGTAGCCATTTGCCAGTGAAACCTTGCTACTGACTTTGGCTTGTGCGCCATTGGAAGCGAGTTGCACGGTAATGCCCGATATTTTCCAACCCACAATGGCAGACTGTGATGTCACCTCAGAGGCAAACTGGTCAAAATTACCGCCCTCAAGAAGAAAACCTGAAGTGGTATCAAACAACCCGCTGTCTTTCATTTGCTGTACCGTAGGCAACTGGTTCGCAAACAGATTATTGATATTTTGAATCAATTGAAAAATAAGTTGGATATCGTCCAAGGCATTGGGATTGATGCAATCGACACGGTCAGATGCAATCGGTAAAGCATCCATTGGTTGAGTGACATTCAAAATGGTCAAGATGCAGCCATTGACAGCGTCTTTAACAACGATCAAATTAGAGGATTGAATTTTCTCAAAACGAACCAAATCAAACAGTGCATCTAATTTGGTGTGGTCAGCAACGTAAACGCTTCGCAGTAAATCCAATCCCTCCTCCATATTCAATTTGCTGAATATGGGTAAAAATTTAGCAGTCAAAGCGGCTTGAAGTTTCTTCAAATTCACATCGGTAATCAACTCGGAAATTCGCGTGGCCGTATTGAATTTGTCACCCACAGTGCCTGCAATGCTAGAAACCATGACATCGGTCAATGGCGTGATGTTCAAAATAGCACCCACATCTGAAGCCAGACCTGCAGAATAATAAGTCTCCCAACGAGCACCCAACATACCGCTCGCTTTGAGTACAAAAGGCCCCGTCATGCCTTGCACATTCACCGCGTAATGGCCATTGGCCTCAATGGTAGCTCCGCGCTTGGCGCCCAATGCGTCTGTGATTTCAACGTTGCCAATGAGCGGTGCGCCCCCTGCGGCCACGCCCGACAGGCTGCCCGGAATGCCCGCGGGGGTGGTTTTGTTTTGCTGGCAAACCGCCTGCGCAGCAGCGCCCAAGGCCCAACCGACCCCCGAACAGCTGCCACCACCGCCACAGGCCACCAGCAGGCTACTCAGCAGTAAAGCCCAAGTCAGTTGAAGAATGTTCATAAGGTGGCTCACAGCAATTTTTAAAAATGCGATTCGGTATGGGCTTGTTCAGGGTCGTTAACAGCAGCTGCGTTGCGCTCATTCACGGCAAAATCCATCCGGGCTGTGGGCAACAAGATCAGTATTGCCAGGTGCCGTTCTGCAAAATTCAACCGACAATTCTCATAATTCGCCTTGACTACGCGCACGCCGCCTCACAATGAGCGAGGGTGAAATTCACATGATGAGCCAAGCCCAAACACCATTTTCAATAAATACGCAAATGACTTTCGTTTCACTAAATGCAGGATACAGGCTTCGATAAACGGATGGACATGCAGTAATTTGTAATGAATTTGCGGCCAGTAAAATCATTTGTGGCCAATCGAAAACGTAAACTGTCCACCACCACATTATTGTCTGGGAGCGTCCAGCCCAACAAGGCGCTGGTATTGCCTGGTAAAACAGGCTTGTCAATTCGAACGTAAGTGTAGGAGCCATTGGTGCTCGTGGCTTGCACCTGGAGACTGCCAGCGCGAAGATTGGCAGGCAATGTGAAGTTGACCAGCAGGCTTTGGTTGGGCACAAAAGCTGCCGCGCTGGGCGGTAGACCATTGATGGTGACACGATCGACGGTGCCAAACATCGATGCCCTCAAACTGCTGGTTGGCAGTGGCGCCAAACTGAGATTGACTTTGTAACCCCCACCATTCAAGACATTGCCTGACACATCCTTCAGGACCAAGCTGTACTCACTGTTATTGCGAATATTGGCGAGATTCAGACACTGCCACCAACTAAAAAGTGGGGGGCATTCACTAACTTCATTTCCTTGGTGTGAACCATCTTTGGCAATCACATCCAACCAAGTGTCCTCAAAGTTTTGATTTAAAAGAAATGTACCGGTCACCCCTGGGCCGGTGATCGTGGCATTGACCACCCGAACAGGCGCTGAACGACCGTTGTTGTAGGCAAAGGGGTTGACTTGAAATTGAATCCCACTCAGCAAAATATTGTCGTAGGGATAGTAAGTTTCAAAAGCACTGAATTTCACATTGGCAATCAACCCATCACCCTGATACTGCCAGCGCCCTTGTTTTTTGACAAATCGAATTTTTGTGGGCGTTTCTTCCGAGACGCCTTGAGAACTTTGTGCAACGCCCACGGCTGTGGCAGAAATGCCATCCGGGTTGAGCTTCACATCAACGCTGACAATCTTTGCGCCAATCAAGACGGGATTACTCGACAACTCATCTGCCCACTGCTGAAACGACTGTCCGCCATGTAGAAAATCGCTTGAAGTATCGACCAAGCCACTGGCGGCGATTTGCTGTGCAGACGGGAGTTTTGTTGCAAAAAATGATGCAAAGTTTTCAATGACTTGCACAATTTGCCGAATTTCATCACTGGCGCTGGGATCAATCATGCCGGCAGGGATGGGCACGTTATCGATGGGTTTGGTGACGTCAATGGACCCCAAAACAGTGCCCATAAAATCCCTGATGGTGACCAAATTGGTATCAGGATCGGTTTGAATTTGAAGCAAGTCAAAAAGGGCATCGATCTGCGTGTGATCGGCATTAAATACTGACCGCAGAAAATCGATCCCGTCCGCTATGTCCATGCGTTTGAGCAAAGGGTAAAGCTTTTTGTAAAGCGCCACTCGCGCACGCTCAATATTTTCAATATTCACCTTGCTGGGATCGGCACCATTGCCAAATTTGTCTGACACCGTGGCGGCCAAACTCGACACGATGATGTCGGTGAACGGCGTCACGTTGATGGTGCCTCCGATGTCGGCGGTCAGTCCCACCGAGTAGTACGTGACCCAGGTGCCGCCAACGCTGCCACCGGCCTTGATGATGAATGGACCCGTCATACCATTCACATCTACCGCGTAATGGCCATTGGCCTCAATGGTGGCGCCGCGCTTAGCGCCCAAGGCGTCTGTGATTTCAACGTTGCCAATGATGGGTGCCCCCCCTGCGGCCACGCCCGACAGGCTACCCGGAATACCCGTTGGCGTCGCGGTGGTTTTGTTTTGCTGGCAAACCGCTTGCGCGGCAGCACCCAAGGACCAACCGACGCCCGAACAGCTGCCGCCCCCGCCGCACGCAACAAGCAGGCTGCTCCACAAGAACGCCAAACTCAGTCGAAGAAGTTGCAAGGAGTGGCTCACAGCAACTTGCACAAAGGCAATTCGATGTTGATGTCATCAGGGTAAGCAAACGCCGCTTCGCTGCTCACATCCAAAGCCAATCCCAGCAGGCCGCCAAAGACGATATTGCCCAGGGTTTCGAGGGAGGGTTGTGCCCAGACAGGCTCTAAACCACCACCAAACAGGCCAGACTCACATTTCAAAACCAAGGGTTCGCTGCTGCGTGGGATCAAAAGGGTGGCAGGGGTCTCGAAACTCCAAGCCCCTTTGTCATTGGATGCCGCGCAGCGGCGCTGGAAAACCCGGTGTTTGCATTCAGTGCGCACCGTCACCCATTGGTCGTAACTGCCAATGGCTGTGGCACAGCCGCCCAAGAGCGCTGTGACCAGCAGGGCCCAGATGGCCAGGAATCGTGATACAGAAGTCAACCGTCAACCCTCAAAAATCATCCTGACGCAACACAGGTGTTCTTGAGATAGATCGGCAATGAATGACTAAGCTTGAGGGTCAGAGGCCGAAATGTCGTTCAAAATTTGAATATTCAGGCTGCTTTCACAGCACACAGACATGCCACAGACCCGCAGCGCTGAACAGTGTGAATGCCCAAAGTACAGCCAGGATGACGTATTCCAAGAGGTGGTCGTGCATGGCCTGACCCTCACTTGATCCACTGCCGCATGTCCTGGATGGCATCCAGGGCGCGGCGCGTGTTGGCCATGGCACGCAGCAAATCACCGTCACTGGCCCGGACGTGGTGCAAGGCGGTGACCAAGGCGTTTTGCGCAATCGCAAAGGCCTGTATTTGTTCGCGCTCCACAGGAGGCGTGTGAATGTAGTGCACCTTGTGCGGCGAATTCGATTGCAGCATGACTTGGGCCATCAGAAACTCCAAAAAAAGGGATGAACTGTCCTTTTGTGAATTCAAGCCGCCACATGCATTCCGAATAACACTCAAAAATCAAATACAAGTACTTTTGAATTCAACACTGTCATCATATTGAATTCACCAGTACCAAAACAAGTGGTAATTTTGATATTTTCATACCAAATGTATCAAATTTGTTTTTTTGCGGTGGGTGCGTGAGACAAAGACTTGGCCAGCACGTCGTGCAACTGGCGTCTGAAGGCATGTGGGGCGTGCGTACCGCGCCCGAGATAAACACCATTGGTTAAACACGCCACCACCCCTTGGCGCTGCGGGTCCACCCACAGTGTGGTGCCGGTAAAACCTGTGTGGCCAAAGCTGTCCTCGCTGAACAAATCCCCCGCTGAGGCGTTGAGCCTGGACTTGATGACGAAGCCCAAACCCCTGCGAACATCCTCTGTACAAGCTTGCTCGGTGATCGCTTGCGCCGCCAATTCGGCGTCCACGCCCAGCTGCGCGGGAACTGCCAACCAAGCTTGGCCAAACCGCGCCACATCCATGGCGGTGGCAAACAAACCGGCATGACCAGCCACCCCGCCCAAGGCACAGGCGTTTTCGTCATGCACTTCGCCCCAAACCCGGCGCAAACGCCAGCGCGCGTCCATCTCGGTCGGTGCAGTTTGGGCCAAAGTGGCGCGGCCACTGTGCACCGGATTGAACATCGTGTGCTGCAAGCCCAAGGGCCGCAGCACCTGCGCCTCAATCACCTGCTCCAGCGGCTGGCGGCACAAGACCTGAACGGCCTGTCCCAGCAACATCAGCCCAATGTCGCTGTACACCACGCGCTGGCCGGGTTGGTCAATGAACGGGTAGTTGTAAATCACCGGCAAAGCCTGGGCCCAGCGGGCAATGCTGTCCAATGGCCGGTGCGCTTCGGGTGGGTTCGGAACGGGGCCGGTCACGGCAAACACATCACGCCACGCGGGCAAGCCCGATGTGTGGGTGAGCACATGCCGAAAAGTCACCTGCCTGGGATCGACCGTCTGTTTGGCAAGTTCGGGCTCAACCTGTTGCCGCAGCAAGGTGTGCGGGTCCTGCCCGCCTTCAATGGGGCGCGGCCCCGTCGTGGCAAATTCAGGCAGAACACCGCACAAAGGATCGTCCAATCCCACACGCCCGCTGCTGACCAACTGCAAAAACACCGTGGTGGTGAACAGTTTGGAGATGGAAGCGATGTCGAACAAAGTCTCTGGGGTGGCCGCCACGCCCTCACACGCCCCCCAAGCCTTGTGCACCACCCCCTGCCCTCGGTGCATCACCGCCAAGGCGCACATAGGGAAGGTGACACCCACATGCTGCGCCATGATGCTGTCCAATTCGGACAAAAGCGGGTTGCCCGGGGAATTTAAGAGGTCAGATGAAGTCATGTCAGAAAACTTTTACGCCCTCACCTTACCACCACAATCCTCGGCATTTGCCAGTCACTCAGTGATTACCCTAGGGGAGACATCGCTGGATATGCAACATAATGCATGTTCATTCAGGAGTCTTGTTCATGAACCCAAACCCTTCTTCACGCCGTGCAATGCTCAAAAGCGCTGCCTTGGCGGGCGCCGCTTCGTCAGGTTTGCTGTTGCCCGAGTGGGCTTTGGCGCAAACCGGCAAAATCCGTGTCGGTCTCATGTTGCCCTACTCCGGCGCTTTCGCCCCCTTGGGCGTGGCGATTGAAAACGGCGTGCGCATGGCCATCAATGAACAAGGCGGCAAACTGGGCGGACGCGAAATTGAATGGTTCAAGGTCGATGACGAATCCGACCCCTCCAAAGGCGTGGAGAACGCCTCCAAACTGGTGCAACGCGACAAGGTCGATGTATTGATCGGCACGGTGCACTCGGGGGTGCAAATGGGCATTCAAAAAGTGGCGCGCGACTCAGGCGTTTTGACGCTGATCCCGAACGCCGGTGTGCACGCCGCCACCCGCGCCCTGTGCGCGCCCAATGTGTTTCGCACCAGCTTCTCCAACAGCCAACCGACCCTGGCCCTGGGTCAAGCCATGGTCAAGCGCGGTCACAAAAAAGCCGTGTGGATCACCTGGAAATATGCGGCGGGTGACGAGGCCTTTGAAGGCTTCAAAGAAAGCTACACCCAAGCCGGCGGCACGATTGTCAAAGAGTTGGGCTTGCCGTTCCCGAACGTGGAGTTCCAAGCCTTGCTGACCGAGATCGCCGCGCTCAAACCCGACGCTGTAGCCTGCTTCTTTGCCGGTCCCTCAGGCGCCAAGTTCATGAAGGATTTTGCAGCGGCCGGTCTGAAAGACAAGATCGCTTTGTACGGCTCTGGCTTTTTGACCGAGGGCGTGCTGGAAGCCGCAGGCCCTGCCGCCGACGGTGTGATCACCACCCTGCACTACAGCGACTCGCTGGACACGCCGCGCAACAAAGCCTTCCGTCTGGCCTACGCCAAAACCTTCCGCGCCCAGCCTGATGTGTACGCCGTTCAAGGCTATGACACCGGCTTGCTGTTGGCCCAAGGCATGAAGGCTGTCAACGGCGATGTGAACGCCAAACCGGCTTTGTACAAAGCACTGGAGGCCGCCGTGATCGACAGCCCGCGCGGTAAATGGACCATGAGCAAATCGCACAACCCGGTGCAAGACATTTATTTGCGCGTGGCCGAAAAAGGCGAGAACAAGGTGATTGGCGTGGCCGCCAAGGCCTTGTCCGATCCCGGCACGGGTTGCCGCATGGGTTGACCCCCTCGGGTTTGGCATTCCAAAAATGGCGGAACACCTCCGCCATTTTTGTTGCCCTGGTGTGGGTTTGTGAAGGTTCGGTATGGATGTGCTTAATTTTTGGATTCAGCTGCTCAATAGCGTGCAGTACGGTTTGCTGCTGTTCATGTTGGCAGCGGGCCTGACGCTGATTTTTGGCATCATGGGCGTGGTCAATTTGGCGCATGGTAGCTTTTACATGTTGGGCGCTTACCTGGCTTGGTCTTTGGCCAGCCTGACCGGCAGTTTCACTTTGGCGATTGTGTTGGGCACGGCGTTGTCGGTGTTGTTTGGCCTGCTGCTTGAGTGGCTTTTGTTTCGGCATTTTTACCAGCGCGATCACTTGGACCAAGTGCTGCTGACCTTCGGCCTGATCTATGTTTTTGAAGAAATGCGCTCCATCCTCTGGGGCGACGATGTGCACGGCGTGACCATTCCCGACGTGCTGAGCGCCTCCATCCCCTTGACCGACACTTTGTCTTACCCGGTGTACCGCTTGTTCATGTCGGGGGTGTGTTTGGTGTTGGCGCTGGGTTTGTACCTGCTCATTTCCAAAACCCGTTTGGGCATGAAGATCCGCGCGGGGGCTTTCAACCATGAAATGACCGAGGCCTTGGGCATCAACATCAAGCTGATTCACGCGGTGGTGTTTGCGCTGGGCGTGGGCTTGGCCACCATCGCCGGCATGGTGGCCGCGCCGGTATCCAGCGTGTACCCGAACATGGGCTCGCAAGTACTCATCATGTGCTTTGTGGTGGTGGTGATTGGCGGCATCGGTTCGGTGCGCGGCGCTTTGATTGCCGCCTTGCTGGTGGGTTTGGTCGACACTTTTGGCAAAGTGCTGCTGCCGCAAGTGGCGGGCATGTTGGTGTATGTCTTGATGGCAGCGGTGCTGCTGTGGAAACCCGAAGGCTTGTTCAAGCAATAAAGCCGATACCGCATGAACCACCCTTCCTCTCAACTCGAAACTTTGCCGCGCAGCCTGCATCTGCTGCTGGCGCTGGGCTTGGCGGCGCTGCTGGCCTTTCCGTTTGTCGGTACCGATTTTTATGTGCAAATGGTCTCGCGCATGATGATCTTGGCCATCTTCGCCATGAGCCTGGACTTGCTGCAAGGCGTCACCGGCTTGGTCTCGCTCGGGCACGCAGCTTATTTTGGTGTCGCCGGCTACGCCTTGGCCTTTCTCACGCCTGCGGGCGAAGCCGTGAGCCTGTACACCTCGCTGCCCATCGCCGTGGCCGCCTCCGCGCTGCTGGCCTTGGTGATCGGTTTTCTGGTGGTGCGCACGCACGGCATTTACTTCATCATGGTGACCATGGCGTTTGCGCAAATGGTGTTTTATCTTTTCTTTGACAATAAAGTCTTGGGCGGCTCGGACGGGATTTACATCAACTTCAAACCCGATGCGCAGTGGTTTGACTTGGACAACAAACAGGTCTTTTACTACTTCACCCTCGCCTGCCTGCTGGGCGTCTACGCCTTTTTGCGTCGCTTGCTGTGGAGCCCCTTCGGTCGGGCGCTGGCCGGCATCCGCGTCAACGAACACCGCATGCGCGCTTTGGGTTTTGCCACTTTTTCGCACAAGCTGGCCGCCTTCACCCTGGCCGGGGCACTGGCCGGCTTGGCCGGGTATTTGTGGGGCGCGCAAACGGGTTACGTCAATCCGGAACTGATGGGCTTTCACATGAGCGCGCACGCCATCATGATGGTGATTTTGGGCGGCATGGGCAATTTTGCGGGTGCCATCATCGGCGCGTTTGCCTTTGAATATGTGATGCATGTGTTCAAAGACCTGCCCACAGTCGCAGGTTTCAACCTGGGCAAGCATTGGCAGTTGTGGATGGGCAGTTTCATTGTGGCGTTGGTGGTGTTTGCACCACGCGGCATTTTGGGCCTGCTGGCCCTTGTGTTCAAGCGCAAAGGAGATATCGCATGAGCGCGGCGACTTTGACTTCAGCGCCTGTGCTGAGCGCGCGCCATCTCACCAAACGCTTTGGCGGCTTGGCGGCGGTCAACCAGGTGTCGGTGGATGTGGCGCTGGGCCAAATTCATGCGGTGATTGGCCCCAACGGGGCTGGCAAATCTACCCTCACCAATCTGCTGTCTGGCGATTTACCCGCCAGCTCCGGCACGGTGCTGCTGCGCGGGCAGGACATCTCGGGTTGGACGAGCGAAAAAATAGCCCGCAACGGTTTGGGCCGCAGCTACCAAAAAACCAATATTTTCCGCAGCTTCAGCATCTGGGACAACGTGCGCTTGGCGGCGCAATCACGCAGCCAACCCAGCGCCTTCAATGCCTGGCGCTGGCTCACATCGGCAGCGCAGTTGCGCGAAGTGAATGCGCGTGCCGAACGCGCCATGGAACTCGCAGGTCTGCACCCGCGCCGACAGCAAATAGCCGGTGCCGCCAGCCACGGCGAACAACGGCAACTGGAAATCGCCATGACCTTGGCCACCGAACCCTCGGTGCTGCTGCTGGACGAACCCTTGGCCGGCATGGGGGTGATGGAAGCAGAAAGCATGGTGCAGCTTTTGCTGCGCCTGAAAAAAGACCACGCCATCTTGCTGGTCGAGCACGACATGGATGCGATTTTCACCCTGGCCGATCAACTCACGGTGATGGTCAACGGCCAAGTCATTGCCAGTGGTTTACCGGCCCAAGTGCGGGCCGACCCCCAGGTGCAAGCCGCTTATTTGGGTGAGGACCATTGAGATGAGCGAATGCCTGATCCAAGCCCAAGGTCTGCACACTTACTACGGTGCCAGCCACATCTTGCGCGGCATCGACTTCTGTGTCGATCGCGGCGAAACCATCGGCCTGATGGGGCGCAATGGCATGGGCAAAAGCACCCTGCTCAAAACCCTGATGGGCATCGTGCCGCCGCGCTCAGGCCAGGTGCGCATCAAAGGCCAGGTCATGAACAAGCGCCCGACCTATGAGGTCGCGCAACTGGGCATCGCCTACGTGCCCGAAGGGCGGGGTATTTTTGGCAATCTGAGCGTGACTGAAAATTTGCAAATGGCCGCCCGCGCAGGCACCCAAGGCCAGCGCGACTGGACCTACGAGCGGGTGCTGGAGACTTTTCCGCGCCTGCAAGAGCGTTTGAACCACGGGGGCCAACAACTCTCAGGCGGTGAACAGCAAATGCTGACCATTGGCCGCGCCCTGATGACCAACCCGGACGTCTTGATCTTGGACGAAGCCACCGAAGGCCTGGCCCCGCTGATTGCCCGTGACATTTGGCGCATTTGCAGCGTCATCAAAGAAAGCGGCATCAGCGCCATCATTGTCGACAAAAACTGGAAACACGTGACGCAAATCACCGACCGCAATGTGATTGTGGTGAAAGGCGAAATCGCTTTTGAGGGCAGCTCACAACAGTTGCGTGACAACCCCTCGGTGCTGGAACAACACCTGGGGGTTTAGCGCCGTCGGGTCGGGCCTTAGCGTGGTGCAGGCTTGAGACCGCGCGTCAGGTACACAGCGCCTGCTTGCGGCGATTGCAAAAATTCAATCAGGGCCTTGGCCGGGCCCTCCACCGGGGTATTGACGCCCACCCCTGCGGCATAAACGGTGATGTTGTTGAAAGCGCCAGGCGGTGGCCCCATCAAATCCACGCCTTTCACCGCCAAGACCTCGGGCTCTTGTTGCACCGCCAAATCGGCTTCACCATTGACCACGAGTTGCGCCGCATTGCCGCTGGCAGGCGGAAACTTGGCCTTGGCTTGGATGGCCTGCGCAATGCCCATTTGCTCCAAAGTTTTGGCAAAAAACACACCGCTGGCGCCACCAAAAGCCGGGTTCGAGTAGGCGATGGCTTTGGCATTGAGCAGGGTTTGCTTGTAAGCCTCAGGGGTGGAAATATCGACTTTCGGCGCACCTTGTTTCACCACCACGGCCATTCCGGAATTGGAAAAATTGCGGTTGGAGCCGGCTTGCGCTTTGCCTTCTTTGATCATCGCGTCCAGACTTTGCTGTGTCAGCACCAGCACATCGGCCGTCTCACCGGCCTGAATGCGCTTGACCAGCACGGCAGCGGTGGCCCAGGTGATTTGGAGTTGATGGCCACTGGTTTTTTCAAACTGCGGCGTCAACTCCTCCAGGGCGGCTTGGACGCCCACCGTGCTGAAGACTTTGATGTCCGCCGCACTCACACTGGCGCAAAGCGTCAGCCAAGTCAGCAAGCCAAGGGTGCGTGAGAAAAATGCGTTCATGAGTGGGTCCTTGTGTGAGTCTGCGCAGTGCCATTCAGATGATAAAGCCAGCCCCGCTTTGGGGCATCACAGTAAAACCCTGACCTCCCGCGCCGCCTCCCACAACAGGGGCAACCATTGGCGCTGCACGGCGGCGTCGCTCAACTGCTCAGCGGTACCCACCACATTGAGCGCGGCCAAGGTGTGACCTTGCATATTGCGCAGCGGCACCGCCAGGGCGTGGATGCCCAACTCATGCGCTTCGCGGGCCAAGCAAAAATCGTCTTTTCTCACCTGGGTCATCAAGGCTTTGAATGGGCCCAAGCCCACTTCGGTGTGCGGGGTGATGCGTGGCAACTCGCGGCCTTGCAGCCAGGCGCTGAAATCCGCCTTGGGCAAACTGGCCAGCAGCACCCGGCCGGTGGAAGTGGCATGCGCAGGCAGGCGTGCGCCCAGGTGCAAGCCATAGGCTGCGTGGCGCACCGGCTCGGCGGCACCCGCACTGCGCGCGACGATCACGCCCTCCCCGCCATCGAGCACCACCGCCGAAAACGCGGCCTGGGTTTGCTGCGCCAAGCGGTTCAGCGTGGGCTGCAAGGTGCGGGGCAAGCGCGAGGTGGCCATGTAGCTGCCGGCAAAGCGCAGCACGCGGGCAGAAAGCCAGTAGTGGCTGCCGTCGGTTTCCAAGTAGCCCAACTCGGCCAGGGTGAGCAAATGCCGCCGCGCCGCCGCGCGGGTGATGCCGGTGCGCTGCGCGGCCAAGGTGGCGTTCAGGCGTTGGCGCTCGGTGTCAAAGGCCTCGAGCACAGACAAGCCCTTGGCCAGGCCTTCGATGTAATCTGCTTTGGCAATGGTCATGGTGGGGATGGCCTCTTCAATTTGCGCGATCATCGCACAAAATTTCTGCTCATCGCGCAATGCCCGGCGGCCATGTCACTGAACGAGAGGCATCTTCCCTATGCTGTGGTGCTTTGTTTCAGCTCTTTGGGAATTCCATCATGAACAGTCCGCAAACCGTCCGTACCCAAGTGGCCATCGTCGGCGCTGGCCCTTCGGGCTTGCTGCTGGGTCAATTGCTCTTCAAAGCCGGTATTGACGCCGTGATCGTTGAACGCCAAAGCGGCGACTATGTGCTCTCGCGCATCCGCGCAGGGGTGCTGGAGCAGGTCAGCATGGATTTGCTGGATGAAGCCGGCGTGGGCCAGCGCATGCACCAAGAAGGTTTGGTGCACGGCGGCTTTGATTTGTTGTTCAACGGGGCGCGGCACCGCATTGACATGAACCAGCTCACCGGTGGCAAAAACGTCATGGTCTATGGCCAGACCGAAGTCACCCGCGACCTGATGGACGCGCGTCAAGCCGCTGGTCTGCCCACGGTGTACGAAGCCGAGAACGTGCAAGTGCTGGATTACGACAGTCACAAGCCGCGCGTCACCTACGAAAAAAACGGCCAACTGCACACGATTGAATGCGATTTCATTGCCGGTTGTGACGGCTTTCACGGCGTGTGCCGCGCCAGCGTGCCCCAGGGTTCGATCAAAGAGTTCGAAAAGGTGTATCCCTTTGGCTGGTTGGGCGTGTTGTCCGACACCCCGCCGGTGCACCACGAACTGATTTACGCCAACAGCACCCGCGGCTTTGCGCTGTGCTCGCAGCGCAGCGCTGTGCGCAGCCGCTACTACCTGCAAGTGCCACTCAGCGACAAGGTGGAGCAATGGTCCGACGAGGCCTTTTGGGCCGAGTTGAGAAACCGCTTGGACCCCGAGGCCCGCGACCATTTGGTGACTGGCCCTAGCATTGAAAAAAGCATTGCCCCGTTGCGCAGCTTTGTCACCGAGCCAATGCGCTTTGGCCGCATGTTCTTGGCGGGTGATGCCGCGCACATCGTGCCGCCCACCGGTGCCAAGGGCTTGAACTTGGCCGCCACCGATGTGAAGTACTTGTCCAATGCCTTGATCGCGCATTACCAAGACCATACCGACGAGGGCATTGACGGTTATTCAGAAAAATGCCTGCGCCGCATTTGGCGTGCCGAGCGCTTCAGTTGGTGGTTCACCAGCCTGATGCACCACTTTCCAGAGAATGGCGAGATCGGCCAAAAATTCCAAGATGCTGAATTGGATTACCTGGTCCACAGCGAAGCGGGCTCACGCACCATGGCCGAAAACTATGTGGGCTTGCCCTTGGATTTCGGCCACTGAAGCCCGTGCCATGGCACCCAGATGACAAGGCCGCACCAGCGGCCTTCTTTATGGCTTGGCCGCACCAGCGGCCTTCTTCATAATGTGGGCTTGATTCACCAAGGTCCTCCATGTCATCTTCCAAACCCCTGCGCGGCGTGCGCATCGTCACCCTGGCCCTGAACCTGCCTGGCCCAGCAGCCATCATGCGCCTGGCGCAAATGGGGGCTTCGTGCACCAAGATCAACCCGCCTGCGGGCGACCCGATGTTCCATTACACGCCCGATGGTTACGCCCTGTTTCACAAAGGCGTGAAAGGCCAAACCCTGGATCTCAAGACTTCGGCAGGGCAAGCCGCCATCCACAAGATACTGCCCAACACCGATGTGCTCTTGACCTCGTTTCGGCCCTCGGCCTTGCGCAAACTGGGCCTGAGCTGGAAAGCGCTGCACAAGCAATACCCCGCCCTCAGCCTGATCGAAGTGGTGGGCGCACCCGGCCCGCTGGCCGAAATTCCCGGACACGATTTGACTTACCAAGCCGAAGTGGGCCTGGTCAATGGCATGGACCTGCCGCCCAGCTTGTTTGCCGACATGGGCGGCGCGCTGATGGCCAGCGAAGCGGCTCTCAAGGCCGTCTTGACACTCAAAACCACCGGAAAAGGCAGTCGCCACGAAGTCGCTTTGTCTGAGGCGGCGGCCTGGCTGGCCCTGCCGCGCAAGCTGCGCATGACCACACCCGAGGGCGCGGTGGGCGGCGCGCATGCGGGTTACCGGGTCTATGCCTGCAAAAACGGCCGCGTCGCCGTGGCAGCGCTGGAGCCGCACTTTGCCGCCAGCCTGTGCGAAGCCGCTGGCGTGGCCATCAGCCATCCGTCCAAAGACCTGTTCAAACGCAGCACCCACCAAGCCATCGAGAACTTTTTGGCCAGTCAAACCCGCCAAC
>CANGEE010000058.1 GCA_947452635.1 Comamonadaceae bacterium
CCGCCGGGGCTACACCCCGACAAGCCTGCGCCTGTTTGCCGACCGCATTGGCGTGACCAAGAGCGACAGCTGGATCGACTACAGCACCTTAGAGGGCTGCCTGCGCGAAGACCTGGAAAACAAAGCCCATCGCGGCATGGCCGTGCTCGACCCCGTCAAGCTGGTACTGGCCAACTGGGCCGAGGCCTTTGGCGCAGACGATTACACCGAGGTCTGCACCCAACCCGCCCTGCCCCACAGTGCGATCGCAGAGGGCCAAACACCGCCGCCAGACCGCAGCTTTTTGATCGGCAAAGAAGTGTGGATCGAACGCGAAGACTTTGAAGAAGTGCCGCCCAAGGGCTACAAGCGCCTTTCCCCGCCGCAAAAGAACGCGGACGGCACAGCATCCGCTGGTGCGGTGGTGCGCCTCAAAGGCGGCTACGTGATCGAATGCACCGGCTGCGCACGCGACGCGGCAGGACGCGTCACAGAGGTGCAAGCCAAAGTCATCCCCGGCACCAAAAGCGGCACACCCGGTGCCGACAGCGTCAAAGCCAAAGCCGCCATCACTTGGGTGAGCGTGGCCGACGGTGTGCCCGCCGAAGTTCGCCTGTACGACCGCCTGTTCAGCGAAGCACACCCCGATGCGGGCGGCAAAGACTTCTTGCAGTCACTCAACCCGGAAAGCCTGAAGGTCGTCACCGCCTATGTGGAACCGTCACTGGCCGCTGCGCAGCCGGACCAGAAGTTTCAGTTTGAGCGCTTTGGCTACTTTGTGGCGGATCGCCTGGATCATGTGGCGGGTGCCAAGCCGGTGTTCAATCGGGCGGTGGGGTTGAAGGACAGCTGGGGCAAGTGAAAAACCAAGCCGACCTGCTATGTACATCACCACCCTCCAAGCCCTGCGCGACATTTACAAACCGGCCAGCGAGCGTGCGCTGAAAAAAGAGATCCCGTCTCTGGACGTGCATGCAACGCAGTTCATTGGCTTGTCGCCGTTTGTGGTGCTAGGCAGTGGTGGGGCAAGCGGCGAGCTGGATGCTTCACCGCGCGGAGGAGCGCCAGGCTTTGTCAAGGTGCTGGACGCGCACACTTTGCTGATCCCCGACTCGCCAGGCAACAACCGTTTGGACACCTTGGAGAACATCGTCGCCACCGGGCAGTTGGGTGCGCTGTTCTTGGTGCCGGGCTTTGACGAGACCCTGCGGGTGAATGGCCGTGCGCTGCTGTCGACCGACGCTGCAGATCTTCAGCCTTTCGCCGATGCCCAGCGCCCGCCGGCGCTGGTGATTCGGGTGACGGTAACTTCGGTCTACCTGCATTGCGCCAAGTCGCTGATGCGTTCGCAACTGTGGGATGCCACACGCCACACCGACCGCGCCGCGCTGCCGACCATGGGCGAGATGCTGCGCGATCAGATCCAAGCCTTCAAAGGTGAAACCGTGGAAGTCGAAACGCAGGCGCAGATGCTTGAGCGTTATCGCCAGTCGCTCTAAGCGCGCAAGTTTCATCCAGCATGTTGATTCGCTTTCACAAACCCTATGGTGTGCTCAGTCAATTCACGCCCGAAGGCCGCTGGCAGGGGCTGAGAGACTTCATCGATCTGCCCAGCGTGTACGTGGCCGGGCGCTTGGATGCCGACAGCGAAGGCTTGCTGCTCTTGACCGACGACGGCCAGCAACAAGCGCAAATTGCCGACCCACGTTTCAAGATGGCCAAAACCTATTGGGTGCAAGTGGACGGCCTGCCGACCGAGGCCGCGTTGGCGGCGCTGCGCCAAGGCGTGCCACTGAACGACGGCATCACCCTGCCCGCGCAGGCCCGCGCCATGGACGAGCCGCCTGCGCTTTGGCCGCGCACGCCGCCCATCCGCGTGCGGCAGAACCTGCCCACGGCGTGGCTGGAGTTGGTGATTCGCGAGGGACGTAACCGCCAAGTGCGCCGCATGACGGCGGCGGTCGGCTTGCCCACGCTGCGCTTGATTCGCGCAGCCATTGGCCCCTACAGCCTGGACGATCTGACCCCCGGCACCTGGCGCGAAGTGGTGTGACACTTTCTGTGCGCTACCATTCAGGCCGCACTCATTTCCTCAGGATCGACTTTTGAGCCTTTCTCATTTGGCCCTGCTTCGCCAAGCTTTGGCGGACCTGCGCAACGGCACCCTCAGCGTGTCCGCGTTCAGCGCCACCGCCCGCGCACAAGACGACTTGCTGCACGCCTTGCCCCCTGCATTTGGCCCGGTGTGGCACCAGTTGCTGGACCGCTTGGAGTCCAGCGCCTTGTTCAGCGAAGAAAGCTGCTCTTTCAGCCACGGTGATTTGCTGGACAGCCTGGCCCTGTGGCTGGACAAAGCCGAGCTGCGTTTGGCCGCTGGCGCATGATCCCTGTTTATGAAGACACGCACCTGTTGGTGTTGGCCAAGCCCAGCGGCTTGCTGTCGGTGCCTGGGCGCGGACCTGACAAGCAAGACTGCTTGTCCAAACGCGTGCAAGACCGCTACCCCGAAGCGCTGGTGGTGCACCGACTGGACCAAGACACGTCGGGTCTGATTTTGATGGCGCGCGGCATCGAAGCGCAGCGCCGCCTGAGCCGCTTGTTTGAAACGCGGCAAGTGCACAAGCGTTACGTCGCTGTGGTGCACGGTCACCCCACCCCAACCGAGGTGGACGAGGCCGGCTGGCACACGATCGACGGCCCCATCTTGCTCGACTGGGAGCGCCGCCCGATCCACATCATCAGCCCTGAAGGCAAGCCCAGCCGCAGCCGCTGGCGCGCGCTGCACAGCAGCGACACGGCAACGCTGCTGGCGTTGGAGCCCGTCACCGGGCGCACGCACCAACTGCGGGTGCATTTGCAAAGCATTGGCCACCCGATGCTAGGCGACTCGCTGTATGCGCCGCCTGAGGTGCGCGCCTTGAGCCCGCGCTTGATGCTGCATGCGCGTGATCTGGGTTTCCCGCACCCTTTCACCGACGAGGCCATGTCGTTCAGCCTGCCGGTGGATTGGTCGGCGCAGCCGCCGTACTCGGCCCAGTTTGACATGCCTTGACGCTTGCGTGACCCGCAGGCGCTGCGCTTAGCGGCAAACTGATTAGTCCATATTCTTGCACCCACAAAATCCCCTCAGGAGACACCATGAACACCCAAGATCTTTTTTCTTTGCAAGGTCGCACCGCGATCGTCACCGGCGGCTCGCGTGGCATTGGCCGCATGATTGCCGAAGGTTTTGTGCGCCAAGGCGCACGCGTCTACATCACCGCGCGCAAGGCTGCAGCGTGTGAACAGACGGCCAAAGAACTCTCAGCCTTGGGGCATTGCGTGGCCTTGCCCCTGGACGTGTCGAGCCTGGAGGGCGCGCAGGCTTTGCTGGCGGCTTATTCGCAGCACGAAAAGCAACTGGACATTTTGGTGAACAACGCTGGCGCGGCCTGGGGCGCGCCGTTTGACGAGTTTCCCGAATCGGGTTGGGACAAGGTGGTCGACCTGAACATGAAGGCCCCCTTCTTTTTAACCCAGACCTTTGCACCCCTGCTGCGCTTGGCCGCCAAACACCACAGCGCCAAGGTGATCAACATCGCCTCGATCGACGGCATCTCGGTCAACCCGTGGGAGACCTATTCTTATGCGGCCAGCAAGGCCGGCTTGATTCACCTGACCCGGCGCATGGCCACCCGCTTGATCGAGGACGGCATTGTGGTCAACGCCATTGCCCCCGGCCCGTTTGCCTCAGACATGAACAAAGAAGCGCGTGACCACGCCGATGCCGTGGCCAACCGTGTGCCCGCCAAACGGGTGGGAGGCCCAGAGGACATGGCCGCAGCGGCAATTTACCTGGCTTCACGTGCAGGGGACTACGTGCTGGGCCACACTTTGGTGGTCGACGGTGGCGTGACGCACGTGCGCGGCGATGCTTAATTGAAATGAATTTAGCCTCTCGAGGGGCTTGATTTCAAATTCGTCATCCGAATGATCCCCTGCGGCGGCTAAAATAGCCGTCTCCCAGGGATGTGGTTGAATAATTTTTTATGCCTTTCGAGTTCTTTTTTGCCCGCAATGCCTGGCCTCTTGTACGGTTGAGCATGGCCAAAGCTGTCTTATGGACGGGCTTTGGGGCATGGTTTTTAAGTTACTCGGCCTTGGCGGCCAATGGCGCTGACAATATCAAACAGTTGATTCAGACGGGTCAACTGGACCCCGCTTACAAGGCGGTTCAACAAGAGCGCCAAACAGCACCCAAAGATGTACAGCTTCAGTTTTTAGAAGCTGTGATCTTGGCCCAGCAGGGTCAACATGATCGTGCGATCGATGCCTTTCGCAAAATCACCGAAGTTCATCCCGAGTTGCCTGAACCATATAACAATTTAGGTGTTTTGCTGGCCTCCAAGGGGCGCCTCGAAGAGGCGCGCGCGGTGTTTGAAAAAGCCATTCAAACCCATGCCAGCTATTCAGCCGCTCACCATAACTTGGCCGATGTGCAGGCGCAATTGGTTCGCCAAACCTATGCACGTGCTTTGCAGGTTGACCCCAAGGTCAAAACAGCCCCCAGCCAATTGACCTTGTTGGGTGCCATCACCACGGAACGTACCGACATCACCAAGTTATCCGCGCCTGCCGAACGCTTGGCAGCGGTTGCAGCACCATCCACAGCGGCAGCGTCTTCGCCGACCGCTTCGTCGGCCGTGCCAACCATCCCGCTGCCCGCTGTCAAATCCGCAGTGGATGAGAGCAAAGATGCAGCTTCCAAAGCCGCCAAAGAAGCGGCCAAGGAAGTTGCCAAGGCAGCGGCCGATAAACACAAAGAACAAAATGCCGAGGAAGAGGCTGTCAAATCAGCCATTCAAAGCTGGGCTCGTGCTTGGAGCCAGAAAGACATTAAAAAATATTTTGCGGCTTACGCCAGCAATTTCGAGCCGCCAGACCGTGTTTCGCGCGCCAAATGGGAAGCCGAACGCGAACTGCGCATCGTCTCCAAAAAGAAAATTCAGGTGAATGTGAGCAACTTTAAAATCGACATGAACGGCAACAAAGCCAAAATCGTCTTTTCGCAAATGTACGAGTCGGACAACTTCAAAGGCAACAGCCGCAAATCCCTCGAATTGACCAAGCAATCTGGTCGTTGGATGATTACCCGCGAGACAGTGAATTGAACTCGAAGTCTGTTCTTGACGAACACGCACAACCCGGTCCCGTCCAAGCCTTGGCGCCAAAGCTGCGGCACCTGCGGTGGGTCATCCTGTCACTGATCGCTGTCTGTGTGGTTTCAGCGGCGTGGTGGTCAACGCAGCGCAACGTTGCCTCCAACGCAACTGCAGCGCCAGGCCATCTGCGCTGGGGTCCATCGCTGGCCAGCACATGGCGCGTGCAATTCGACCCCACACTCCCCGCCTCGCAAATCAGCTTACTGCCCAATGGCAGTTCAGCTGAGAGCATGGTGGAGCAGGTCTATGCACTGCTGCGACAAGGCGAGCGGTCCAGCGCGTTGTTACAAACCCAGCGTTTGGTTACCAATTTCCCGAATTTTCAATTGGGTCAGTTGCTGTATGCCGAACTGCTGAACGAAGGATTGGCCCAGCCCATCGATCCGAAAGAAATCCCCGGCAAGGAAACCGCGTCCGGTCAAGATCGGTACGATGAATTACTGCTCGAATCCAACCGACGCCTGAACCGCCCGGCCGTCAACACGCTCAAAGGCTTGGTACCCAGCAACATCATCAGCTTGTCCCCGCAAAATCCTTATTTGATCGCGGTAGATACCTCCAAATCGCGTTTGTACTGGTTTGCCAATAAAACGGTGGACCCTCTCAAACCACAACTGGAACTGCTCTTGGACACCTATGTTTCGGTGGGTCAAAAAGGCACGGGTAAATTGCGCGAGGGTGATGGTCGCACGCCGCTGGGGGTGTACTTCGTCAACAAGAATTTGAAAGGGCAACCGCTGCCAGATCTGTATGGTGCTGGTGCTTTGACCTTGAACTACCCCAATGCTATCGATGTGATGCGTGGCCAAACCGGCTCAGGCATTTGGCTGCATGGCACCCCCAGCACCCAATACGCCAGAGCGCCTTGGGCGACCGATGGGTGTGTGGTGATGTCCAATCCTGAAATGGATCAACTGCTGCGTTTGAAAAACGTGGAAAAAACACCGGTATTGATCACTGACAAGTTGGAATGGGTATCGTCTGAACGCTCAGTACCCGACCGCGATGCTTTCCAGAAAACACTGAACCAATGGATTCGAGATCGCCAAACAGCCAATATCAACAGTTTGAAAAGCCTGTACAGCCCCAATTACCAAAGGGACGGCAAGGACTTGTCGGCGTGGTGGCCCGATATTGCCGCGGCCGTACAGGTCAAGGGCCAGGGCGGACCGGTCAATCTGCATTCGGTGCTGCATTGGAAAGATACACAAGACTACATCGTGGTCAATGTCACCAATCCCAACACCCCTAAGGGCAAAGCCCCGCAACAACTGCGGATGTACTGGGCCAAAGAAGGCAATCAGTGGCAGGTTCTGTACGAGGGCCCGGTCTGAAATGCCCCTGGCTTGATCGGTTTAAACGATTTTGACGCTCAGATTGGGCAGTCCGTCGATGTGCATTTCGATCACGTCGCCACGCACCACTGGCCCCACGTTTTCGGGGGTTCCCGAATAAATGATGTCACCCGGGAACAACTCAAACGCCTGCGACAACTTGCTGATTTGCTCGGCCACAGACCAAATCATTTGATTTAAATTGGCGTTTTGTTTGATCTGCCCGTTGACCTTCAACCAGATCGCACCTTGGGTAAAGTGACCTGTTTGCGCCACTTTGTGAATAGCCCCAATAGGTGCCGACTGATCAAAACTCTTGCCGATTTCCCAGGGCTTTTTCTCATCGCCCATCGCGCGTTGCAAGTCACGTCGGGTCATGTCCAAACCTAAGGTGTAGCCATACACCAGCTCGAGCGCCTTCTCGACGGGGATGTCGCGCCCCCCTTTGTTCAGCACCGCCACCAATTCGGCCTCGTAATGGTAGTTTTTGGTCAGTGGAGGATAGGCATGTTGCGGCGTCGTGCCCGCGGCCACGTACTGAATCGCATCGGTCGGTTTTTGGAAAAAAAACGGGGGCTCGCGCGTCGGGTCCGAACCCATCTCACGGGCGTGCGCTGCGTAATTGCGGCCAATGCAGTAAATGCGCCGCACTGGAAATTGCTCGTCTGACCCCACAATAGGCACATGGACCTGGGGCACCGCGAAGGGAGTTTTGACCTGTTGCTGGGCCACGCCGGGTGTGACACAACCGACGAGGGCGCCCGTTGAAACCAGCGCCGAACTTTGAAAAAAATGCCTTCTGTCCATGATTGTCTCCTGCTTGTGATGGCATGATAAACGAGGTATGCCGCCCCTGAGTGGGGTTATGCTCTTACTTTCAATGCTGTGATGTTTCAACGTGACAGTCATGCCTTCACAACCCGCAGACTTTGTCTGGTCACTTAAAATGAGTCCATTGCCCTTGTGCTTTGGAATAAACATGCGCCTGTCTGCCCCTACATCCCTGATCGCTTTGCTTGCAGCCGCCCTGCTCACGTCCCTGTTGGCTGCATGCGGCGGTGGCCATGGCAACGCTGCGCCGCCTCCCGTCGGTGGGTTGTCGCTGGAGCCCGGCGAAGGCGGTGTCACCATCACCTGGACACCCACAGCAGGGGTGGACTATTGGGTCTATACCGGACAATCTGCAACGATATGCAAAAACTGCGGTAACAGCCCCAACAACTGGAACTCCCTGCCCGGTGCCCAAAGCCGCGGTTGGGCCTCTGCTGTGACAACGCCTTATTTCTTCACCGGCACCACCGTGCAGACCAGCTTGAACAACGGCGCGCTGTATTCGTTCATCATGGATGGACGCTTCAGTGGTGGGCCCGGCGGTGACGCCACGCCCTCGGTTTCAGCGACCCCGCGACTCAATGGCGAACGTTGGTACAACGACGGCAACGCCATCGGTACAGGGGGTGTGACAGGCTTGGCTTTTGGCGCCAAGGTCAATACCGCAAACAACACCTACGACTTGGCTGGCACTTATTTGGCCATGGGCAATGGCGGCCTCAAATACCAAAGCACCAATGGATTGAACTGGACGCCGATCACATCCGCTACCGACACCACCAACTGGAAAAGTGTGGTCTATGGGTTCCCCGGTACGAACATCCGCAAATTCGTGGGTGTGGGGACAGGAGGTACTGTGGTCTACAGCAACGACTTGGTGAACTTCACTTCAATCACGCTGAGCAGCCAAGACCTCAATGCCATTGCCAGCAGCACCAACTTGGTGGTGACCGTGGGTAACAACGGCAGCATTTTCAGATCGACCGATGGCGTCAATTGGTCAGCAGCGGCCTCCGTTCCGGGCTCACCTCACCTTTATGCCGTCACTTACGCCACTGTGCCTGCGGGGGGATTGTGGGTGGCAGTGGGCGCTGGCGGCGCTTTGTTCGTGAGCGCTGATGGCTCCACTTGGGGTGCAGTGGCCTCAGGCACGACACAGGACCTGAAAGGCGTGGCCGCGGTGGCCAACAGCACTTACCCCAACGGCATCTACAGCCCTGTCGTGGCCCCAGTCAACAGTTATGCCGTGGTCGCCGTCGGCAGCGCAGGCGCCGTCACCCAGACCACCGACGGGTACACCTGGACCTCCCAAAGCTTGGGATCTGGCAACTTGAACGCCATTGTGTCCTCCAGCGCGCTGGTTCCCACCAACCAATTCATGATCGTGGGGGATGGTGGCACCGCCTACACCAGCCCCAATGGGGTGAATTGGACGCTGCGCAACACGGGCAGTTCAAACAACTTGACGGGGCTGATCCGCGGCTACAACAACCAATATTTGGCGTGGGCAGCCAACGGTCGCACTGTTTACAGCAAATAAGGTCACTCGGGGGTGATGTTGGCGGCCTTGACCCAGATGGCCCATTTTTTGATTTCCGCGTCGATGGTTTTGGCCAGTTGGGCGGCGTCCTCTACATCCAGGTCAATGCCAGCGGCCTGAATTTTTTCTTTCACCTCGGGTTTGGCCAGTACCGCCAGCAAGGTGCTGGTGGCTTTTTTCTGCACATCGGCGGGCAAACCGGCCGGCGCCATCAAGCCAAACCAAGCACCTACTGCGTAGTCTTTCACCACATCACCGATGGGGGGCACCAGCGGTGCTTTGCTGGCGCGTTGGGCGGTGGTCACACCCAAACCGCGCAGGCGTCCGCCATTCATTTGCGACACGGCGTTGCCCACGTCAGCGAAGGCAAATTGAATTTGCCCACCCAATAAATCGGTCAGGGCCGGTGGGATGCTTTTGTAGGGCACATTGATGGTTTGCAAACCAGCCATCTGCGAGAGCATGGCCGCCGACACCAAGGAGCCTGAAGAGCCATGGCCAAAAGCCAATTTGCCCGGATTGGCCTTGCCGTAGGCGATGAACTCTTTCAAGTCTTTGGCCGGAAAGTCACTTCTGACCATCAAGATAAAGCCGGTCTCGCCCATTTTGCCAATCGGTGTGAAGTCTTTCACAGGGTCATAAGGCAGCTTTTTATACAAGCTGACATTGGCCGCTTGGGTGGTGCTGGTGGTGACCAAAAAAGTGTAGCCGTCGGCGGGCGCCGCTTTGACCGCCTCCGCCCCCAAAATACCATTGGCACCGGCTTTGTTTTCGACGGTGATGGCTTGGCCCCAAGCCTCGCCCATGGCCTGCGCCACGATGCGCCCTACCGCATCGGTGGCACTGCCAGCCGTGAAGGGCACCACAAATTTGATTGGCTTATGCGGATACGTTTGCGCCCAAGCCCCCGCCGAGGTCAGGGCCATCCACATCCCTGCGGTGGTCAGGGCCAGGGCATGGCGGCGAGTCAGGTCCAGCATGGGTGTCTCCATTTGCAAAAGCGGTTGATGTCATCAGTATGCCCGCTAAACTCCAGGCCATGAATGCACCTGTTCCCTTTTTCACCCTGAACGTGCAGCCCCAGGGCGACACAGCCGATGCCTGGCCCGAGCACACCTTGTTGACCTCTTTGGAGATGGGCGGCTTGAATTGGCCCAGCTCCTGCCGATCAGGCACATGCCGCACCTGCATCTGCCAAATGACCGCAGGTCAGGTGCGCTATGAAATGGATTGGCCAGGTTTGACGCCCGAAGAAAAAGCCGAAGGCTGGGTGCTGCCCTGTGTGGCTTTTCCCACGCAAGACGTGGTGCTGAAGGACCCTTTGTCCTGACGCCCACGCCAGCGCGTTGACCGTTCAATCTTCGATGCCCAGCTCTTGGATTTTGCGGGTGATGGTGTTGCGGCCAATCCCCAGTTTCAGTGCAGCTTCAATGCGGCGGCCCCGGGTCGTGGCCAAAGCCGCTTGAATCAGGCAAGTCTCAAAACGATTCGTCAGCACATCCCACACATCTTGCCGGTCGGTGGACAGCAAACTCAAAGCTTCTAACTCCAAATCGCTTTCCCAACTCGTTGAGCGCATTTTGTCGGCTGCCGACAGTGCCACGGGCATGACTTGTCCCATCAGCGATGAGGGCATCGCCGCGGCAGACCCCGCACTGCTGAATGGTGAAATGCTCTCTCCTGTTGCTGCGGCTGCGGGCACGACAATCGCATCGTGCGAGGCTGGCGAGAAAGCCGTTACCATCGCTGCTGCCGATGTGCTCCCCAAGCCCAACACCTCTGGTGGCAGGTCTTTGGTTTCGATGACTTGGGCAGGTGCCATCACCGTCAACCAATGGCAAATGTTCTCGAGTTGACGCACATTGCCCGGGAACTGGAAGGTGGCCAATAAATCCAGCGCCGCCTCCGAAATGCGTTTGGGCTCCACACCCAATTGCTGCGCGCTTTGCAGCAAAAAGTGACGCGTCAACATTGGTACGTCTTCGCGCCGCTCACGCAGCGCAGGCAAGCGCAAACGAATCACGTTCAAACGGTGAAACAAGTCTTCGCGGAACACGCCTTGTTTGACACGCTGCTCCAAATCTTGGTGCGTCGCCGCGATCACGCGCACATTGGATTTCACCGCGTTGTGACCACCCACGCGGTAAAAATGACCGTCTGACAACACGCGCAATAAACGGGTTTGCAGGTCGAACGGCATGTCACCGATTTCGTCCAAAAACAAGGTGCCGCCATCGGCCTGCTCAAAGCGGCCACGGCGTGAGGTTTGTGCCCCAGTGAAGGCGCCGCGTTCGTGGCCAAACAACTCGCTCTCGAGCAAATCTTTGGGGATGGCAGCGGTATTGATGGCCACAAAAGGACCGCTGGCGCGAGGCGAGTGTTTGTGCAAAGCACGCGCCACCAACTCTTTGCCTGAGCCCGACTCACCGGTGATCATCACCGTCACTTGGCTTTGCGATAAACGGCCAATGGCGCGAAAAACATCTTGCATGGCGGGTGCTTGACCCAGCATCTCGGGCGTGGCGGCCAGTGTGACTTCGGCCACTTCTTCGCGCTGGCTTTCTTCCACCGCGCGGCGAATCAATTCCACCGCTTTGGGCAAATCAAAGGGCTTGGGCAAATACTCAAACGCGCCATTTTGGAAAGCTGACACAGCACTGTCCAAGTCCGAGAAAGCCGTCATGATGATCACCGGCAAGCCCGGCAAACGTTCTTTGATAGAGCTCAACAAATCCAGGCCCGAACCGCCTGGCATGCGGATGTCACTGACCAAGGCCTGCGGTCCGTCGGCATCTGCCAAACCCTCCAGCGCCTTCAAGACTTCGCGGGGGTTGGTGAAACTGCGCGTAGGCAAGCCTTCTCGCAACAGTGCTTTCTCAAGCACGAAGCGAATGGATTGGTCATCGTCTACGATCCAGATCGGCTTCATGGTGGAACTTGCTTTCTAAAAGAGGTCAAGGCAATGGGATCAGAATTTTGAAATCCGTTCGGCCAGGCATGCTTTCACACTCAATCAGGCCATGGTGCTGCTGAACAAAGGTTTGCGCCAAAGTCAGTCCCAGGCCAGACCCCCCCTCTCTTCCCGATATCAGCGGGAAGAAAATGCGGTCCTTGATCGAGTCTGGTACGCCAGGCCCGTTGTCAATGACATGCAATTCCAATGCCAAGCGATAGCGCTGCTTGCCAAAAGTCACTTGCCGGGCAATCCGCGTGCGCAAAATGATCTCCGCATCACCTTCGGCGCGGCGCTCGGTCAGGGCCTGCGAGGCGTTGTGGGCGATGTTGAGCACCGCTTGAATCAACTGCTCGCGGTCGCCCCTGAACTCGGGAATGGAAATATCGTAGTCGCGCACGACTTTGAGGCCCTTGGGGAACTCGGCCAAAATCAAGGACCGCACCCGCTCACAGACTTCGTGCATGTTCACATCGCCCACCACATGCGGTCTGCGGTGCGGCGCCAGCAAGCGGTCGACCAAGGTCTGCAAACGATCCGCCTCATGGATGATGACCTGGGTGTACTCCTTCAGGTCTTTGCTGTCCAACTCCATTTCCAGCAATTGCGCCGCGCCGCGAATGCCGCCCAAGGGGTTTTTGATTTCGTGGGCCAAATTGCGAATCAACTCTTTGTTGGCCTGCGCTTGGTCGAGCAAGCGCTCCTCGCGCTCTTGGCGGGTTTGCTGCTCAATGGGCAGCAACTCCACAATCACCTCATCGACTTGGTCGGTCTGGGCCACGATGACATGCACCGGCAGCAATTCCTCATGATTGGCGCGTTGCAAGGAAGCTTCGTACCGCAAAGCCGCAAACTCATTGGAACGCGCGCCCTCCAGGGCAATCTCCAAGGGTTTCTTGTCGGCAAAGTAGTCCGCCAGATGCACGCCTTGCAAGGTTCGGCGCGACAGGCCGATGGTGTCTTCCAGTGCGGCATTGACAAACAGCACCAAGCCGCGCCCGTTGATGACCGCCACCGGCGTGGCCAGCAAATCAAAGGCCTGAAAGCGCAGGCCCCATGGCGTCGTGGGTGGGCGCGCGGGCGGGCGCAGGGTGAGCCCTTTGGGAGTGCTGGAATCTGAAGGACTGCTCATGGCTGGGCTACCTGTTGAGAGGGTATGCGTGACAACTCGCGCTGCAAACTGTCCATGTCACGCTCGGCGCGGTCGATGGCTGCTTTCAAACGGGCCAATCGATCCAGGTATTTTTGGTGGTTGCGCGCTTCGCCCCCCACCTTGTCGGGTTCTCCCTCGTTGTACTCCATCACCCATTGGGCGTGCCGCTCGCGGGTTTGCTGCAGCTCATTGACCAATATCGCCCGCTTTTGCGCGTCCCTGGTCTTGGCATCGACCGGCGGCGATGAAGCCCCCCAAAGCGGTGCGGCAACAGGCTCTGCTTTGGTGCGGCTCGCTGCAGCAGGCGTTGGTGTCACCGCCGGTGCACCAAAGGGGCGAGTGCCTTGAATGACGGTGATGGTATGGCCTTGCATCACCTGGCAATCTTGGGGTTTCATAGGGGCATTGGTGTATTCGTTGCCACAGCGGTAGATGCGCTCAGGCACATCCGAGCCGGCCAGCACAACGGCGCTGCAGGCCCCAAGCCAAAGGGCTTTAAATAAATGTCGATCGGATGTCAAACGCATTTCGCTTTTTTGGAGAAACTTTTCTCAACCCCCATCATGCCCGTTCTGGCATAAAAAAAGGACGGCGCGCGCCGTCCTTTTTCACCACTCAGTGAACAATCACAGTGAGTAGTACATGTCGTATTCGACAGGCGAGACTTCCACACGGCTGCGCGTGACTTCTTGCATCTTCAACTCAATGTAGGCATCGATCCAAGAATCGGTGAACACGCCACCTTTGGTCAAGAAAGCGCGATCGGCGTTCAAGGCGTCCAAGGCTTGGTCCAAGCTCGAGCACACGGTTGGCACCAACTTGTCTTCTTCTGGCGGCAAATGGTACAAGTCTTTGGTTGCTGCTTCACCGGGGTGAATCTTGTTTTCGATACCGTCCAAGCCGGCCATCAACAGGGCCGCAAAGCCGAGGTAAGGGTTGCACAATGGATCGGGGAAACGCGCTTCAACGCGGCGACCCTTGTCGCTGGCCACGTTGGGGATGCGAATCGAAGCAGAACGGTTCTTGGCGGAGTAAGCCAATTTCACCGGCGCTTCGAAGTGAGGCACCAAACGCTTGTAGCTGTTGGTGCCGGGGTTGGTGATCGCATTCAATGCACGGGCGTGCTTGATGATGCCGCCGATGTAGTACAACGCCAAATCAGACAAGCCCGCATAGCCATTGCCTGCGAACAGGTTTTTGCCGTCTTTCCAGATGGACTGGTGCACGTGCATGCCAGAACCGTTGTCGCCGGCATAAGGCTTGGGCATGAAGGTCGCGGTTTTGCCGTAAGCATTGGCCACGTTGTGGATCACATACTTTTGCAGCAAAGTCCAGTCAGCGCGCTCAACCAGGGTCGAGAACTTGGTGCCGATTTCGCACTGACCTGCGCCAGCGACTTCGTGGTGGTGCACTTCAACGGGGATGCCCACCGATTCGAGCAGCAAGCACATTTCGCTGCGCATGTCGTGTGTGCTGTCCACAGGCGGCACAGGAAAGTAACCGCCTTTGACGCGAGGACGGTGACCGCGGTTGCCGCCTTCGATTTTGGCGCCGCTGTTCCATGGGCCTTCGTATTCGTTGATGGCGTAGAAAGTGTTGTTCGGCTCGGTGCTCCAGCGCACTTCATCGAACAAGAAGAATTCGGGTTCGGGACCGAAGTAAGCGGTATCGCCCAGGCCAGACTGCTTGAGGTAAGTCTCAGCGCGCTTGGCGATCGAACGGGGGTCACGCTCGTAGGCTTTGCCATCGGTAGGCTCGATCACGTCGCAAATCAAAACCAAGGTGATCTCTTCGAAGAATGGATCGATCAAAGCGCTGTTCGCGTCGGGCATCAAGAGCATGTCAGAGGCTTCAATGCCTTTCCAGCCGGCGATGGAAGAGCCGTCAAAAGCTTGGCCGTCTTCGAATTTGCTCTCATCAAACTGGGACACGGGCGCGGTAATGTGCTGCCATTTGCCACGGGTATCGGTGAAACGGAAGTCAATGAACTTGACTTCGTTGTCTTTCACCATCTTCATCACGTCTGCGACGGTCTTTGCCATCAAATTCTCCTGGTTGGAAAGGGGTTGATCATTGTGTATCAGGTTCTCTGCAGTTTCTGTGCCAAGGTGACGCTGAAACTGTGCTTCGCTCCGACGCCCCGATTGTGCCTCGGGACGGGCTCATCCTGGCTGGCTGCGCATGAAAAAATCCGCAGCCCCGCCCCACGACCTTGCACTGTTATCGGCCACATGCGCACCAATTTGGTTCAATTTATTTTACCGCACCATTTCGGGGCCATGCTCCAAATGGAAGGGCTCCAAGCCCTTTTTCAGGTCACTGAATGCGGCGTCCACCGCCTGCACAGGGCCTTTGACCCCCAACTCAATGTGCCTGCCCCATTGCGGATGGTCCACGCTGGGCAGGCTGAAGACCTTGATCGCAGGGTGCTGCAACTCGATCGCCTGCATCAAGGGCGTCAATGTGGCCTCCATAGAACCAAAAAGGATCACCGACTTTTCAATCTGGGGTTCGGTTTGGAACCAGTTGGCGTATTCGCTGTCCAAGACCGCTTCCATCATCGGCCAGGCCATGACCGGAAAACCGGGCACAAAATGCACCGTGCCGCCACCCTGCCCCGTACAGGTGAAGCCGGGGATCTTGTTGTACGGATTGCGAATGATGCGGCAGTCCGCCGGAAACATGCCCATGTTCAAGCGGTGGATGTTGTCTGGATGGTCAGGCGCGTACACCGTGCCCTGCTCGCGGGCGGTGTCTTGCATCCGCTCACGGATCAGGGCCTCGGCCTCAGGGTGCAAGTGCAGTGGGCGACCTAAGGCTTGGCCAGCGCATTGGCGGGTGTGATCGTCAGGGGTCGCACCAATGCCACCAAAAGAAAA
>CANGEE010000059.1 GCA_947452635.1 Comamonadaceae bacterium
CCAATCGAGGGCAGCAGCCCCAAACGCTTCAGTGCTGGAATTTGCAAGCCCAGTTGCAAGGCACCGCCCAGCATCACGCCCACGGGCAAGGCGTAAATCGGTTGCAGGCCTTGGGCTTGCAACCAGGGTGCGCCCCACCACGCGGCGCTGATCACGCACACATTGAGCAGCACCGGTGTGGCTGCGGGCACGCCAAAATGCTTCCAGGTATTCAAAATACCCGCCGACAAGGCGACCATGGACATGAAGCCGATGTAGGGGAACATCCAGCGCGTCATGTGCACCGCCGCGTCGTAACCCCGAGGGTCTTGTTGCAAGCCGCTGGCCATGGCCCAGACCAGCGCAGGGGCCAGCAAGACGCCCAGCACGCTGACGCACAGCAGCGTCCAAGCCAGTACCGTGGCCACATGGTCGATCACCTGGCGGGTGGCTGCCTCGCCGTGTTGTGCTTTGCTGGCGGCCAGCACCGGCACAAAAGCCTGGCTGAAAGCGCCTTCGGCAAACAGCCGCCGAAACAAATTGGGGATGCGAAACGCCACTTGAAAGGCGTCAGACCATGCGCTGGCACCAAAGAGGTAGGCGATCAACAACTCGCGCGCCAAACCGGTCACGCGCGAGGCTAAAGTCAACACAGAAACGACAGAGGCGGATTGAAGGAGGCTCACGCTGCTGAGTGTAGCGGCCCGCCCCTGTCGGATCGATGGGTGCTCGAAACAGCCAAGCGGGTTTCAATTCCTGTTACAATCGTAGGCTTTGCTGCATCATCCTCAGACACTAGGACACACATAAAATGGCATCTGGAAAACCCAAGAAAAAGAACCCGCGCTTAGCGTCGGGCCGTAAACGCGTCCGCCAGGACATCAAAATCAACGCCGCCAACACCTCGCTGCGCTCTAAGTACCGCACTGCGGTGAAGAACGTGGAAAAAGCTGTTTTGGCCGGTGACAAAACCAAAGCCACCGAACTGTTTGCCAAAATGCAAGCCGTGGTGGACACGATTGCCGACAAAGGCATCTTCCACAAAAACAAGGCTGCTCGCGATAAGAGCCGCCTGTCGACCAAGGTCAAAGCCTTGGCGCTCGCCTGATCATCTGATCACCAGCCCGGCAGGTTGTGCGCAAGCACCACACGCCGCCGTTTGAAACGGGTGCGCTGCAGCAAAGCAAAAGCAAAAAGCCGTCGCAAGACGGCTTTTTTGTGCCCAACGCCATTTGAAGCAGCAACGTCCATCCTTTTTGCGCCTCAAGATTTTGACAATTTTGATATTTAAGTTACATTGAAATCGTATTAATTGTGGCTTTATCACTTGGAGAAACTATGCAATTGGGAATGATTGGCCTCGGCCGTATGGGTGGCAACATTGTGCGCAGACTGATGCGCCACGGTCACAACTGCGTGGTGTACGACACCAACGCCGCCAGTGTGGCGCAATTGGCCAGCGAAGGGGCCACACCCAGCCAGGACTTGGCTTCCTTTGTGAAGCAACTTCAGGCGCCGCGCGCGGTCTGGGTCATGCTGCCCGCCGGCCCCATCACCGAAGCCACGGTCAACGCCCTGAGCGAAGTGCTGGAGAGTGGCGACAGCATCATCGATGGTGGCAACTCCAATTACCAAGACGATGTGCGCCGCGCCCAGGCCCTCCAAGGCAAAGGCATTCGCTATATCGATGTGGGCACCAGTGGCGGCGTGTGGGGCTTGGAGCGCGGTTACTGCATGATGATCGGTGGCGATGCCTCGGCCTTCCAACACCTCGACCCGATTTTCAAAACCTTGGCCCCTGGCGTGGGCACCATCGACAAAACGCCGGGCCGCGAGCACATGCAATCTACCGCCGAAGAAGGCTATCTGTACACCGGCCCAGCCGGCTCAGGCCACTTTGTGAAGATGGTGCACAACGGCATCGAGTACGGCCTGATGCAGGCCTATGCCGAAGGCCTGGACATTCTCAAAGGCGTGAACCAAGACGCGATTCCCGCCGAGCGCCGCTACGACCTGAACCTGGCCGACATCACCGAGTTGTGGCGCCGAGGCAGCGTGGTCTCGTCGTGGTTGCTCGACCTGAGCGCGATTTCGCTGGCCGAAGATCCTGAGCTCAAGTCGTATTCCGGCTATGTCGAAGATTCGGGCGAAGGCCGCTGGACGATCCAGGCTGCGATCGAGGAAGCCGTGCCCGCGGATGTGCTGACCGCTGCGCTGTACACCCGCTTTCGTTCACGCAAAGACCACACATTTGCCGAAAAAGTCCTGTCCGCCATGCGCAAACAGTTTGGCGGTCACCAAGAACCCGGCAAAAAATAAGGCAGTCCATGGCACACGATATCGAACACGAAAAAATCGCCCATGGCGAGCGAGCGCCGTCTTGCACCATCGTCATTTTTGGCGCGGGCGGGGATCTGACCAAACGCCTGGTCATGCCCGCGCTGTACAACTTGGCACGTACCCACCTGCTGCCCGACAACTTTGCACTGGTGGGCGTGGACCTGCTGGAGATGAGTGACCAGTCCTTCCAAGACCATGTGGAGCAATCGATTCGCGCCTTCGCGGCCGACAAGCATTACGCGCAAACCCTGGACGAAGCCAATCTCAAACGCCTGATCCAAAGTCTGACGTATTTGCCCGCCGACTTTTCCAACCCTGCTTCGTACCAAAAACTAGGCTCAAAACTCAAAGACTTGCAAAACACGCACCACGTCAATGACAACGTGATGTTTTATTTGGCCGTGGGGGCGCGCTTTTTTGGCGGCATCGTCGACCAACTGGGGGCCGCCGGCTTGGTCACCGAGACCAACGATTACTGGCGCCGTGTGGTGGTGGAAAAGCCCTTTGGCCATGACTTGGCCTCGGCCCAAGCCCTCAACACCCAGTTGCGCCACAGTCTGTCGGAAAAACAGATTTACCGCATGGACCATTTCTTGGGCAAAGAGACGGTGCAAAACATCATGCTGATGCGCTTTGCCAACGGTATTTTTGAGCCGCTGTGGAACCGCGACCACATCGACCATGTGCAGATCACCGTGGCCGAAACCGTGGGCGTGGAAAAACGCGCCGCTTTTTACGAAAACACCGGCGCCATGCGCGACATGGTGCCCAACCATGTGTTTCAGCTCTTGGCCTTGACCGCCATGGAGTCGCCCGCCTCGTTTGACGCCGATGCGGTGCGCAACGAAAAGACCAAGGTGCTCAACTCGGTGCACCGCGTCAACCCCGAAACCGATGCGGTGCGCGGCCAGTACAGCGCCGGTCAACGCGACGGCGAAGCCTTGGTCGGGTATTTGCAAGAGGATGGTGTGGCACCGCACAGTCGCACCGAAACTTTTGTGGCCCTGAAGCTGGGCATCGACAACTGGCGCTGGGCGGGTGTGCCGTTTTATTTGCGCACGGGCAAAGCCATGAGCAAGCGGCAAAGCGAGATCGTGATCCAGTTCAAACGCCCGCCTTTTTCACTGTTTCGCGACACCGCCACGGAAGCGCTCACACCCAATGCCTTGGTCATCAAACTGCAGCCCGACGAAGGCGCGATGCTGACCTTTGGGGCGAAGATCCCGGGACCGAAAATTGAAATCGGTCAGGTGAAAATGGACTTTCACTACAAAGACTATTTTCAAAACGCGCCCAGCACCGGCTATGAGACTTTGATCTACGACTGCATGATTGGCGACGCCACCCTGTTCCAGCGCTCAGACAGCGTGATGGCGGGCTGGGACATTGTGAAACCGGTGCAAGCACTGTGGGCAAAGGCCGACGCCGCGCCTGTAGCGGCCTACGCCGCAGGCTCTGACGGTCCCGCCGAGGCGGATGCGCTGCTCGGGGCCAGTGGCCGACATTGGCGTGAGCTGACTTGAATCGCGCCTGAGGGCGTGTAGCCGGGGCGACTGCCCCGGCCCGTTCAGGCCGATACGATGCGCCGTTCTGAATCACCCGACTCCTTAAGGCATGGCATGAAGTTTTGGCATTTTCTCGGCGCTTGCGCACTCCTTGGCGCGACGCTTTCTGGCCATGCCCAAAGCAGCGCGGCGCGCGATTACCCGAATCACCCCATCAAAATGGTCATCCCCTACGCGGCCGGTGGCCCCATGGATTTCATTGGCCGCACCCTGGGGCCGCGTTTAACCCAGGCCATGGGTCAGCCCATCGTGATCGACAACCGCGCTGGCGCGGGCGGTGCGATTGGCACGGATGTGGTGGCCAAATCAGCCCCCGACGGCTACACCCTGCTGAACACCTCGTCCAGCCACGCCAGCTTGCCGGTGGTCTCTGCCTCTTTGCCTTACGACCCTCTGAAAGACTTTGCGCCCATCACCTTGGTGGCCAACAGCGTGGGCTTTGTCATGGCGGCGCGGCCAGACTTGCCGGTGAAAAACCTCAAAGAGTTGCTGGCGGATGCCAAAGCCAATCCCGGCAAATACACCTTTGGCTCGGGCGGTGTGGGCAATGTGATGCATTTTGCCGCCGAGTTTTTGGCCAGCAGCGCCGATGTGAAAATGACCCACGTGCCCTTCAAAGGCGTGAGTCAATCGCTCAACGATTTGGTCGCCGGTCGCATCGACTTTGTGATCGGCGCGCCCACGGCGGTGCTGCCGCTCATCAAAGCGGGCAAGCTCAAAGCCATCGCCATTACCGCCCGCAAACGCTGGAGTGAGTTGCCCGACGTCCCCACCATCGACGAAGCCGGGGTCAAAGGCTTTGTCTATACCCCTTGGTATGGCTTTTGGTTCCCGGCGGGTACGCCTACGGAGTTGGTCACACGCATGCGCAACGAGGTGGCCAAGCTGCTCGACGAGCCCGACATCAAACGCGCTTTTGCCGAGCAAGGTTTTGCCACCGTGGGCTCGACACCCACCGAGTTCAGCAAAGTCGTTGCCGATGAAATCGCCATGAACAAGAAACTGGCCCAGCGTGTGGACTTCACGCAATAAACATCCCTGAGGAGACTTTGATGACGCACACCCACACTGGCCAACTGGCCCCAAACGCCTGCTTGGACTGCGCGCCCCGGCGCCACTTTTTGACAGGCCTGCTCGCCACCAGCGCTGCAGCGGTGTTGCCTGGCTGCGCCACCACCTCCAAAGACGCACCCCTGCCAGCGCAGGCCAAACGGGCCCTGGTGGATGTGCACCACCATGTTTGGGCACCGGCTTTTTTGAAAGGGCTTGAAGCCAACAAACTGGCCGAGGCACCCGGGCGCAATTGGTCGCTGAACAAAACCATGGACGACATGGCACAGGCCGGTGTGACCTACACCCTGACCTCGCCCACCACGCCCGCCGCCAGCTTTGGCGATGCCGCCACCATGCGCAGCATGGCACGTGTGAGCAACGAGTATGGCGCGCAACTGGCACGCGACTACCCCAGCCAGTTTGGCTTTTTTGCCACCTTGCCCATGCTCGATGTGGACGGCGCGCTGGCCGAGATTGCCTACAGCTGCGATGTGCTCAAAGCCAATGGCATTGCCATGCTCACCAGCTACAACGGCAAGTGGTTGGGTGACAAAGCTTTTGCGCCCATCATGGACGAGATCCACCGTCGCAAGCTCATTGTCTACACCCACCCTTCCAGCACCCTGTGCTGCAGCAACCTGCAAGAGGGTGTGCCGGGCTCGACCATTGAGTTCGCCACCGACACCACCCGCACCATCACCAGCTTGCTGTTCAGCGGCACCGCCACACGCTGCAAAGACATCCAGTTCATCTTCTCGCACGCGGGCGGCACCATGCCGTTTTTGATCGAGCGCTTGGTCATGCTGCCCAAGCTCAACCCCAACTTTGGCAAGATCTTGCCCACCGACCAAGTGCTGCCCACCTTGCGCCGCTTTTACTACGACACGGCGCAAGCCTCGCATCCGGGCGCACTGTTGTCGCTGCTCAATTTGGTCGACGTGTCGCAAGTGCTGTTTGGCACCGACTTTCCTTACCGCACCTCGCTCGACCACGTGAAAGGCCTGATGGCCATGGGGTTCAGCATGAACGATCTGACCGCGATCGAAAGCCGCAACGCGCAGCGCCTCCTGGGCCGCGCATAAAGAGGAATGCAGCTACTCTTGAGCCGCGCTTAAAGCCTAAGCCTGCGCAGGCGCGGCGGTGGAGCCGCGCACCCGCAACTGCGGCGGCAGCATCACCGTGGCGTCTTGGCTGCCCGGGCGATCACGCAGCGCGTCCAGCAGCAAGCGCGCAGACTTGAAGCCCATCTCATAGTGCTGGATGCGCACCGAGGTCAGTGGCGGGTTCACCTGATCGAGCAGCGGCATGTCGTTGTGCCCGATGATGGAGATATCGGTCGGCACATGCAGGCCGGCTGCGCGCAAAGTGTGCATCGCCCCCAAGGCAAGCAAATCATTGGCCGCCACGATGGCGGTGAAGGGATGGCTTTGGCGCGAGGCCAAAAGTTGTTGCATCGCCAGCTCGCCGCTTTCGATGGCATAGGCTGAGGCCATCACCACCTGGGCAGCGGCCAGACCATGGTTGTGCAAAGCCTGCTCAAAACCCACGCGCCGCGCCATGCCGGTAGACAGGCTCTCAGGCCCGGCCACATGCGCAATGCGACGGTGGCCCAGCGCCACCAAATGGTCTACCGCCAGGCGCATGCCCAGCATGTCGTCACTGATGACGGCCGGCAAATGCCCGCGCCCATCGGTGCGGTTGATCAGCACAATGCGCGCGCCACTGTGGCGCAAGCTGTCCAGCCACACGTCGTCGCGGGTGGCGGTGGCGACCAAAAAGCCCTCCACCCTTTGCGCTTGCATGCGGTCCACCGCCTGCTCCATCGCCTGACCGCGGCGCTCCGGCCGCGAGGTGTTGGCCAACAGCGCAAAGTAGCCCTCCTCATCCAAGGCGTCTTCAATGCCGCGCAAGATCGGCGGGAACACCGGATTGGTGATGTCGGGCAACAAAACCCCAATGGTTTTGGAGCGACCCCGGCTCAAAGCGGCGGCGGCATGGTTGGGTCGGTAGCCCAGGGTTTTGGCGGCGGTTTCAATGCGCAGCAACAAATCGGCCTTGACCAACTGCCGCCGCGCCGGGTCCATGGCGCGCGACACGGTGGACTTGTGCACGCCCAGATGCTGCGCCAGATCTTGCAAAGTGGGGTTGGGGGTGCGCTGCATCCAGGCATTTTATTGCAACCGGTCTCTTTGCATAGCCCAGGGTAAATCAGCATACCAAACCGCATAAAGCAGCTTATGATTGCAACCGGTTGCAGTTACAAAGGCCTCCGCATGAACGTTCCCCATTCTTCCACCCGATTCCCCACCACCCCCGACAGCATCCTGCCCTTTGTGTTGGAAGTGATGCAGCGCACGCCCGACCCGCGTCTGCGCACCCTGCTGGTGTCACTGAGCCAGCACATGCACCAGTTCGTGATCGACAACCAGGTCACCGAAAAAGAGTTCGAACGTGCGGTGGCTTTTTTGATTGGCATCGGCAAAGCCACAGGCGAAACCAAAAACGAAGTCATTTTGGCCATGGATTTGTTCGGTGTGTCCACCCTGGTGGCGATGCAAAACAACCCGCCCGGGCATGATGCAGAGTCCTCCACCGCAGGGCTGCTGGGCCCTTTTTGGCGCGACCATGCTCCGGTGTGCCGGCCGGGCGACAGCATTGTGCGCTCCGCCACCCCCGGCATCCCGATGGAGGTGCGTGGCGTGGTCTACGACGCCCACGGCCAGCCCGTGGCCAATGCCAAGGTGGACGTGTGGCAGGCCTCGCCTGTCGGTCTTTACGAAAACCAAGACCCCACACAGGCCGACATGAATTTGCGCGGCTTGTTCACCACCGATGCCCAGGGCCGCTACTTCATGCGCACCGTCTGCCCCTCTGGCTACCCGGTGCCCACCGACGGTCCTTGTGGCGAATTGCTGGCGGCGCAAATGCGCCACCCCAACCGCCCGGCGCATTTGCATTTCATGGTCTCCAGCCCGGGGCACAAGGTGCTGATCACCCAAGTGTTTGCCGACGACGACGCCAACCTCACCAGCGACCCGGTGTTCGGCGTGACCGCGCCCTTGGTCGGCCGCTTTGCCAAACACACAGTCGGCAACACCACCACGGCGCAGCTCGCGCAAGACTTTCATTTGGTGCCCGGTGAGATGGTCTTCCCGCACCCGCCCATCCCTTAAACACCTTCAAACCCTGGCCTCACAAGGACCTCATGACCTCTACTTTTGAACCCACAGAATCTCTCACTGGCCGCGTGGCGGTGATCACCGGCGGCACCGGCGCGATTGGCTTGGCCACTGCCAAGCGTCTCGCACAACTGGGCGCACGCTGTGTGCTGCTGTACAACTCCGAATCGGCCGAGTCGGCCGCCGCCAAGGCCGCCGCCCTGCCGGGCTCGGGGCATTTGAGCTTCAAAGCGCCGATCACCGACAGCGCCGCGCTGCAAGCGGTGGCCGCCCAAATCGGTGAGGCTTGCGGCGTGGTGCACATCTTGATCAACAGCGCCGGTTACACCAAGGCTGTGCCTGCGGCCGACTTGGACGCTTTGAGCGACGACTTGATTGACGACATTTTGAAAGTCAACTTTCGCGGCGTGATCGCCACCATTCGGGCGTTCTTGCCGCTGCTGAAAAAATCCGAAGACGGTTTGGTGGTGAATATTTCGTCCATCGCCGGCTTTACCGGCACAGGCAGCAACTTGGCCTATGTCGCGGCCAAAGCCGGTATTGACGTGGTGGGCGACGCCTTGGCCAAAGCCTTTGCGCCGCAGGTGCGGGTGATTTCGGTCTCGCCGGGCGTGGTGGACTCGGGCTTTGTGCCGGGCCGTGGCGCGGACTTCAACGAGAAAGCCGCCGCCACCATTCCGCTGCGCCGCATTGGCACGGTGGACGATGTGGCCGCCGTGGTGCAGGCCTGCGCCACCACCCTGCGTTACGTCACCGGCACCCGCATCGTGGTGGACGGTGGCCGTCATCTTTAATCAACTGCATTGCATTGCCTGCACAGACCCATGAGCGCCAAAACTTTTCTCACCTGCGCCGTCACCGGCAACATCACCACGCCGGACCAAACCCCGCATTTGCCGGTCACGCCGGCGCAGATTGCCGAAGAATGCCTGGCCGCCGCCGAGGCCGGTGCAGCGGCGGTGCACATCCATGTGCGCGACCCGAAAACCGGTAAGCCGTCGATGGAACTGGAGCTGTACCGCGAGGTGTTTGACACGATTCGCCGCGCCAATCCGGAGCTGATCATCAACCTCACCACCGGCCCTGGCGGGCGCTTTATCCCCAGCGTGGAAGATCCGCGCGTGGCCGCGCCGGGCTCGACCTTGGTACAACCTGAGTTGCGGGTGGAACATGTGCGGGTGCTCCAACCCGATGTCTGCTCGCTGGACCTGAACACCATGAACTCGGGCGGCGACGTGGTGATCAACACGCCGCGCAATGTGCGCATCATGGCGCGCATCATGCGCGAAGCGGGCGTGAAACCTGAACTCGAAATATTCGACTCCGGCGACATGCACTTGGCGCGCGATCTGATCGCCGACGGCACCCTGGACGGCCCGGGCATGTGGACTTTTGTGACCGGTGTGAAGTACGGTTTTTCGTCCTCGCCCGAAACCCTGTTGTATGCCCGCAGCCTGTTGCCGCCAGGTGCCATTTGGTCGGCCTTTGGCATTGGCCGTTTTGAGTTCCCCATCGTGGCGCAAGCCTGGCTGGCGGGCGGCCATGTGCGCGTGGGCATGGAGGACAACATTTACCTGGAAAAAGGCGTGTTGGCCCAAAGCAACGCGCAGTTGGTGACCAAAGCCAAACGCATCATCGAAGACTTGGGCGGCAGCTTGGCCAACCCCCGCGAAGCCCGCGCCATGCTGCATTTGCCCAGCAGCGCCTGAACACCCCAAGGATTTTTCAATATGTCTACAACAGAATTTCGGGCGGTGCGCGTCAACAGCAAAGCCGCCTCGATCGACACACTGGCCCCTGTGATCGAAGCCCAAACCCCGCCCACCTTGCAAGCAGGCGAGGCCTTGGTGCGGGTGCGCAGCGCTGGCGTGAACCCCAGCGATGTCAAAGCCGCCTTGGGCATCATGCCGCAAGCGGTTTTCCCGCGCACCCCGGGTCGCGACTTTGCGGGCGTGGTCACCGAAGGCCCGAGCGCCTGGATCGGCAAAGCCGTATGGGGCTCAGGCGGCGACATCGGCATCACCCGCAACGGCTCGCACGCCGCATGGCTTGTGCTGCCCGAAGCGGCCTTGCGCGAAAAGCCCCAGAACCTGAGTTTTGAAGAAGCCGGCTCGGTGGGCGTGCCTTTCATCACCGCTTACGAGGGTTTCAGGCGCAGCGGCATGCCGCAACGCGGCCAGACCGTGGCCGTCATGGGGGCCAACGGCAAAGTCGGCCAAGCGGCGGTGCAACTGGCGGCGCAAGCGGGCGCGCAGGTGATTGCGGTGCGCCGTGGCGCAGGCGCCTGGGACGGCCCTTCAGCGGGTGTGCACACCATCGACGCCAACAGCGAAGACGTGGCCGCACGCATCCGCGAACTGAGCGATGGCAAAGGCGCGCACATCGTCTTCAACACCGTGGGCAGCCCTTATTTTGAAGCCGCCAACAAAGCCATGGCCAAAGGTGCGGCGCAAATTTTCATCTCCACTTTTGACCGTGCGGTGCCATTTGACATCTTCACCTTCTACCGCGGCATGCACACCTATGTGGGCATTGACACCTTGGCGCTCAATGCCACAGAGACCAACGAACGCATGGAGGCGATGCGCGCCGGTTTTGAGGCCGGCAGCTTAAAGCCTTTCAGCGTCGCGCCTGACGCCGTGTTCTCGCTCGACCAAGCCCTGGCGGTGTACCGCGAAGTCTTGGGCGGTGCCAGCCGCCGCGTGGTCTTTAATCCTTAATCCTCAAGGTCCCTCATGCACATCACCCGTTTGAACCAAGCGCCTGAGTATGTGGCACCCAACCACTTCGATATGCAATGCCTGCGCCTGCAAGGGCGCGAGGCTGGCCCGGCGGAGCAGCTGTGGATGGGCTTGTCCATTTTGCAGCCCGGTGGCCACACTTCGCTGGAAGGCTCGCCCATGGAAAAACACTATGTGGTGCTGCAAGGCGAGCTGACCTTGGTGAGTGAACTCCACGGCGTCGAAACCCGCGAGGTGCTGCGCGCCATGGACTCTTGCCGCTTTGCGCCGGGCGAAAAACGCCAAATCATCAACCACACCGCGCACGAAGCGCGCATCTTGCTGGCCATGCCTTTTGCGCCGCCAGTGGCCTGAGCCACCCTGCAGCACTCACAAACATCTCAGGAGACTTCACCATGCAACACCCTCACTTCACCCGCCGACAGACATTGCAGATCGCCGCCAGCTTGGCCGCCGGTGCGGCCTTGCCCAGCTTTGCACAATCGGGCTGGCCCAAGGACAAAGCCATCACCTTCATCGTGCCATTCACCGCCGGCAGTGGCACCGACGTGATGGCGCGCACTGTGGCTGAAAAACTCGGCCCTTTGCTGGGCGCGCAAATCGTCATCGACAACAAAACCGGTGCTGGCGGCACCGTGGGCGCGGCCTTGGTGGCCAAAGCGCCCGCTGACGGCTACACCCTGCTCATCCACAGCTCCGGTCACGTGGTCAACCCCGCGCTGTACCCCAAACTGAGCTACGACACGCTGAAAGATTTTGACGGCGTCAGCCCCCTGGCCAGCTTGCCCAACGTGATCGTGGTCGCGCCCAACAAAGGCTACAAAGACGTGGCCGATTTGGTGGCCAAAGCCAAGGCCCAGCCGGGGCAACTGAATTACGCTTCTGCGGGCAATGGCTCGGCCACCCACATGAATGCCGAGAAGTTCCGCGTCGCCGCAGGCATTCAAGCCCAGCACGTGCCTTACCGCGGCACGCCGGAGGCCTTGACCGAAACCGCCTCGGGCCGCATCGACTGGTTTTTTGCACCGCTGGTGTCTGCGCTCCCCTTGATCCAGAGCGGGCGATTGCAAGCACTGGCCGTCAGCACCGCAGCGCGCTCGCCGCTGCTGCCGCAGGTGCCTTCGATCACCGAAGCCGGATTTGCCAGCGCCGCCTACACCTTTTGGGTGGGCATGTTTGTGACCGCCAAAACCCCCAAAGCCATCGTGCAAAAACTGCACGCGGCGGTGTTGAGTGTCTTGGCCATGCCCGAGGTGAAAGACCGCTTGGAAAAACTCGGGGCTACTGGCATGCCCATGCAACAAGAAGCCTTTGAAAAATACCTGGACGAGGAGACCCATTCGGCTGCGCAATTGGTCAAAGCGGCGGGGATTCGGATTGAGTAAGTGAGGCAGTCAGCGCAAATTCATTGCCCACCATCACCAAACAGCGCATAGGGCGCCCAAAAAAGGGGGTGGGCATAGCTGAAACCCTCACTCGCTTTTTGCCCCATCAGGGCCAACATGGACGCGCGCAAAGCCTGTGCCCGCCCCATGTCAGGGTGTCGGGCTTGCTGCTCAAAAGTTTCCGTGACCAACAAACGCGCAGACACGGACTCCACGGGCCAGTGCGTGGCGAGCAAGGCCCGAGTGCCGGCATAAAAGAAGCCCCGTCCCAAACCTGAAACAGCTTCTGCGCCATTGCCGTCGCCTGCAGCGGTGTTACAGGCTGAAAGTACCACCCAATCGGCATCGAGCTTCAGTCCCAAAATGTCATCGAGTGTGAGTAAGCCATGCTGCCCTTGCCCAGGGTTGGCCAGCGCCAGTGAGGGCTGGTCGACCCCTGGAAACTCTCCGGGCAACAGGCCATGGGTGGCAAAAGCCACGACCTTGCTCTGATTCAAAGGGGTTTTCAGGACATTGGCTTTGCTGGCTTCGCGCCCTAAAAAAACATCGCGTTGGGTGTCGGCCTTGAGCACCTGCGCCAAAGCCAAAATTTCGTCCCGTGTATCTGGCAAAGGCGGCAAATCGCTGTAGGGCATCCACGTTTGGCTGCTCGAACGTGTCGCGGTGACCCGACGCAAACCACTGGCCGATGCCACTTGGGCGGTTTTGAGGCTGAAGTCCGGGTCCCCAAATCCAATGAACGCTTTGCGTTGTGCATTGCCAGCAGGCAAACCGCGCAGTGTCACCAAGGCGTTGGCAGAAGGCAATTGCGTGATGGCCACCTCTTTGATCAACCAAGGCACCTCTTTGTAACCGGCGTAGGGCTCGGCAGAGGCGCGCAGCGTGGCGGGCGCCATCGGCAACAAGCCCAGCGGCAACTGCCCCAAAGCGCCGTTGCTGACCACCAGCAAGCTGTTGGCGCCTTTCCATGCTGACGCGACCGGCTGCAAAAGGTCCAGGTACAAGCCGTGCGCGGCAGCCAAGTCAAACACGGGAATGCCTTTGGCCAAATCGGCATCGCCCGGGTCCAGTGCGCGGCGCAGGCTAGCGACGGTTTGAGCCACTGCTTGCCGCGTTTTAGCCACTCGGGTAAAAGCCGTTGGAGCGCTGCGTGACACCGCCCACACGTAAGTCGCGTGATCGGTGGAAAACACATTGATGAGCGCTTCTTTGTCTTTGAGGGCGGCACGCGTTTGCTCTAAGGTAGGGGCTTTGGGCTGAATCAAATTGGCATAAGCCGGAAATCTTTTTTGCAGATTGGCATCAAAACTTTGCCGCGTCTGCTCAATCTGTGCAATGCGCGCGCGCATGTCGTCCATGACCTTGGGCAAGCGCTGCTCTCCAGGCAACTCGGACAAACGCAGGAGCTGACCGTAAAGGCTGAGTTTTTCAGCTTTGCGATCTTGGTCTTCACGAATCAAGGCCGACAGATCGGCTTGCTGCGTGGCCGCTCTGGCCGCGCTTTGCGACAGGGCTTGCTGTGTTTTGCCCAAGTGCAGCGCATCGGCGATGCGAAAGGCCGTGTCGGCTGCAGCCGGCGCGTCAGGCTGCTCCGCCAAGGCGTCCAGATAAGCCTCTAGCACCAACCGGCGCGTGAGCGCGCGCAAGCTCTGGTCTTGACCTTCGGACTCGGCAGAAGCGGGGCTGAGCAAGACCGGGGTGGCTTGGCCAAAAAGCTGCATGGCCTGATCGCGCTGGCCCTGCGCCAGCAAAGCCATGGCCAAAATACCCCGCTCTTGCGCCACTTGCGGGTGATTTTCGCCCATGCTGGCGGCATGGATATCGAAGACAGGTTTAAAGCGGATGTAAGCCTGATCGGCCTGCCCCGTTTGCAGCAAGGCAATCGCCAAACCGGGGCTCATCAGCCCGATACGTTGTTGAGATGCCGGGTCCAATTGCTGTCGATAATGATCGTCAGCCTGAACCACTGCGGACCAGTTTTGCTGCCCTACCAGTAAATTGATTTTGCTCTCATGAAAGACGCGACCGATAAAGTTGGATGGCCCGATGCCCAAGGCTTTGTTGATTTGTTCGACTTCCTGCAGCAAGGCCAATCCGTCATTGGAACGACCTCTGGCACCCATCACATCAGCAAGCCGCGTCAACACAGTCGATGTTCGCAAGGAAAGCCGACCCGCTTTTTGCAAATTGACAGCCAAGATGTCCCGCAAGGCTAATTCAGCCTCATCGAATTTACCTTGAACCATCAAGTGCTTAGCCAAAAAGGCCACGGACACATTGCGTAAAGCCAATACATTCGATTGCAAGCTGATGCTGTTACTCAGCGCAGTGAGTTTGTCGAGATTATGGGCAAGCTCTTGCGTTCGGGCCACCGCCAACCGCATTTTGACTTCACCTTCATCCCATTGACCTTTGGCAATCAGCAATCGGGCTTCGCTGTCGAACACCAAGGCCTCCCATTGAGGAGTGAACAACCAATAGCCGCCTGGCCGGCTTTTCATCAACTCCATCAAGGCGCGCCCTCTGAGGGCCAATTTGGACGCTTCCTCCAGATCGCCAAGCGCCGTGGCGAAGTTGGTCAATGATGCCAATGCCAACAACTCCTGGCCATTGAGACCATTGAGACGGGCCGTGATTTGCAAAACCTCCCGGTTAGCCGCCTCGCCTGCAGAGGCGTTGCCGTACAAATTCTCGGCCACCCCCAAATCGATCAAGGCAGCCGCAAGCTTGCGCTGATCGCCATCCGCACGGTAAATGCTGGCGATCTCTCTGAAATCAGCCAGCTTCTGCGGCAACTCACCGAGCTCTTCTGCTGCAACTGCATGCTCTTTCAGCATGTCGGTGCGTTTGCTCACCGATGCATTAACCGGAATTTCCGCCGCATAAATTTGCCTGTATTTTTGCAGCAAATCTTGGTTGGGCGCCGCCGCCCGAATCTGCTCAATGAGACTTTGAACACCGGGCGGGGGCAGTTGTAACAAGGCCACAGGCGCACTTGCGGCCTGCACTTGAAGCGCGAAACCGACCACCACTGTGGCGAAAGAACGCAAGACGGCATGCAGCTTCATAAAGACTCCTGGGCATGCGCAATTGAGCCAAGAACGCTCAATGCTTGCCAAATTCTGAGGGACTTACGCATGCGATCAGTTTAATCGCGATGACCCGAGTCCACCTCCACGACCCCTGGCGCCACAAAGAAAAGAGTGCGCGGGAAAGGCAAGGCCCCTGTTGGGGGCAATTGGTGGGTGGAAATAAAAAATGCGCCCGAAGGCGCATTTTTACTGACTTACTGGCGGAGTGGACGGGACTCGAACCCGCGACCCCCGGCGTGACAGGCCGGTATTCTAACCAACTGAACTACCACTCCTGGTAGATAGCTTTGCTTCAACTGCTGTCGAAGCCAAGTGCTACAAACTTGGCGACCCTACGGGGATTCGAACCCCGGTACTCACCGTGAAAGGGTGATGTCCTAGGCCTCTAGACGATAGGGTCATAACCTGGACTGATTCTTGCGAATCTTTGTTC